>JBBRXQ010000509.1:0-2248 GCA_038238515.1 Sphingomonadales bacterium
GGGGCTTGCGGGCTGTGCGACGAAGATATTTTGGCGCTGCACCGGATTGGCAGCGAAGGGCTGCTGCCCGATTTGACAGTGCTGCTAATCTTAAACCCCGAACTGGCGCGGAGCCGTCTGCTGCTGCGCGATGCAGGGCGAACTGACCGGATCGGCGGGCGTGATGATGATTATCATGCGCGGGTTTCTGCGGCTTTCCAATTTTTCGCAGTGGCAGAGCCCGAGCGGTTTGCACGGATCGATGCAACGGGCGAGGCAGAAACAGTGCATTGCCGCATTCTTGCAGCGCTTGAGCGCCTGTAAACATGCTGGCTGGTCATGACGAAGCATGGCGCGTCTGGCGCAGGGCGGCGCTCAGCGGACGGATGCATCATGGCTGGATCCTCGCTGGCCGCACTGGCCTTGGCAAAGGCCTTTTTGCCCGCAAGGCTGCGGCCGAACTGGTGGCGCAGCCGGGCATTCAGCAACCGCCACTATTGCATCACCCTGACATACACCTGCTGAGCCCGCTTGCCGCCAACGACGATGAGGCAAAGAAAAAGGAAGTGGGGGTGCCCTACCTCAAAAAGCGCAATATCTCGGTGGATCAAGTACGCGAGATGCAGCGCCGATTGGTGACCCGGCCAACGCTGGGTGAGCGCCGCGTGGTGCTGATCGATGCTGCCGATGCGCTGGAAAAGGGTGCGGTAAATGCTCTGCTCAAAAGCCTTGAAGAACCACCTGTTGGCACATTCTTTCTGCTGGTGGTTCATCAATTGGGCCGATTGCTACCTACGGTCCGCTCGCGCTGCAATGTTCTTAGATTTCACCCTCTGGCCGAAACTGAGCTATTCCGCGTGCTCGATCAGGCTGCACCTGAGCTTGATAACACAGCGCGCGCGGCTGCGATCGCTGTGGCGGCCGGATCGCCGGGGAGGGCGCTTGGCTTTGCTGCGCAAAACCTCGGCGCGGCTTGGCGGATTATGCAGCGGCTGACGCAAGAGGGAGATCCCGATTTCGCGTTGCGCGCCGAACTGTCGCAGTCGCTGGGCCAAAGGCCAGATCGCGAACGCCAGCTTGCGGCGATTGAGGCGGCGCGCATGGTTTTGGTGAATGCGCTGGGCGGCGCTGGCGAAGCGGCACGTTTGCGGATTGTTGAGGCGCATGCCGCGCTGGTTGGGATTGCGGCGCAAGCACCAACCTATAACTTTGACCCGTCGCTGCTGCTAATTGAAATCGGCGCCTTGCTGGCATCGGTGGCCGAGACTAGGGACGTCAATTATTAAGCTCTCATCTCAATGCTCCGTTTAACTAGGCCCGAGGAAGCGAATATCTCGATGGGGGAACCCTATTACATCACCACCGCGATCAGCTATCCCAACGGAAAGCCGCATATCGGGCATGCATATGAAGCGATTGCCGCCGATGTCATCGCGCGGTTTCACAAGGCGATGGGGCGCGAGGTTCGGTTTCAGACTGGCACCGATGAGCACGGCCTTAAAATGGCGCAAAAAGCGCGGGAGTTGGGCCTGACTCCTGGGCAACTGGCCGATCAGATGTCGCAACATTTCATCGAAATGGCGGCCAGCCTCGACATTGATTACGATGTGTTTCTGCGCACGACCGAGGCGCGCCACCATGAGGCTTCGCGCGCGATTTGGCGGCTGATGGAGGCGAACGGCGATCTTTATCTTGATCGGTATGAAGGCTGGTATTCGCTGCGCGACGAAGCTTACTATGATGAGGGCGAACTGGTTTCCGGGGAAGGGGGCGAGAAGCTCTCGCCTCAGGGCACGCCAGTGGAATGGACAGTTGAGGAAAGCTGGTTTTTCAGGCTTTCTAAGTATCAAGAACCGCTGCTTGCGCTTTACCGGGAGCAACCAGATTTCATCCAGCCTGATACACGGCGCAATGAAATGGCGGCGTTTGTAGGGCAAGGTCTTCGCGATCTTTCGGTGTCGCGCACAAGTTTTGACTGGGGTGTGAAAGTTCCGGGCAGCGAAAACCATGTGATGTATGTCTGGGTCGATGCGCTTACCAACTATCTTACCGGGCTTGGTTGGCCCGATGAGACGGCGGAATTTGCGAAGTTTTGGCCGGCAGATCTTCACTTGATCGGTAAAGACATTGTCCGGTTTCACACGATCTACTGGCCAGCGTTCCTGATGAGCGCCGGTTTGCCCGTTCCAAAACACGTGTTTGGTCACGGGTTCCTGCTCAATCGCGGGCAGAAAGAGTCGAAATCGCTGGGCAACGTTACCGATCCTAC
>JBBRXQ010000510.1:0-2236 GCA_038238515.1 Sphingomonadales bacterium
ATGTCATTACCGTCCTTAAATTCGCCCTCAGGAGCAGCGGGATGCAGCGTTTTGAAGATCACATCGTCGGCATAAGGAAAGACGAAGAATTCCATATGCCGGGTGGCCACGGCCAGCTCGTCAAACCGCTCGATCACCTCGCCCAGCCGCATGCGGGTAATGCGCTCCTCCAGATGATAGGCTGGCAAAACATGGATGCGGATCGCGGTCGCTACGCCAAACAACCCGAGCGATAGCCGCTGCGCCTGATAGAGATCGGGGCGCAGATCAGGCCCGCATTCCACGATATTGCCATCCGCCTGCATCAGCCGAAAACCGCATGCCTGCGCCGAAATGCTGCCCAGCGCCGCCCCGGTGCCGTGCGTGCCGGTCGATGTCGCGCCCGCCAGCGATTGCGGGTTGATGTCGCCCTGGTTGATCAGCGACAACCCTTCTGCCCAAAGCGCGGCGGTCAGCCGGTCGAGGCCCCAACCTGCGGGGGCCCACACCGTTTTGCGGTCGGGCGCAATTTCGATCCTGCCCTCATAGTCACCCATTGAGATCAGCGTGCCATCTGTCGCACAAAGCGGCATGAACGAATGGCCCGCGCCCACCACGCGGACTTTGGCCGCGCCAGTGATTAGTGCCGAAAGCTCCTCTTGGTCGCGCGGCCTTGCCCGCAGCGCCGGGGTCGCCACAACGCTCTCAGACCAGTTCTTCCATTGCGCCATAGACGTGATCCCGTTCAGGCCTTCGCTTGCGTCCCAATTGGCAATTGCCGGATGCGCTTGCCGGTGGCGGCGAACAAAGCATTGGCCAGCGCGGGTGCTGCTGGCGGCAAGCCGGGTTCGCCAAGGCCGCCCATGTCGTTGCTGCTGTTCAGGAAATGCACCGCAATGGTGGGCGTATCAGCTAGCTTTAGCACCGTATAATCGCTGAAATTGCTCTGCATCACCGCCCCTTTGCTAAGCGTGATCGCCTCGCCAATTGCGGTCGAGAGGCCCATCACAATCCCGCCCATCACCTGCGCCTCGGCATTGCGCGGATTGACCACAGTGCCGCAGTCTACAACCGCGGTCACCTTCAACACTTTGGGCGTGCCGTCCTCGTTCAGCCGCGCCTCGATCACATGCGCGGTGATCGTGTTGAAGCATTCGACCATAGCAATTCCGCGTCCGGTCCCGGCGGGAAGCGGTGTTCCCCAACCGCCGAGCTTGGCCGCCTCATCGAGAACCGCCAGATGGCGCGAGCCGGGCTTCAGATGGCGCTTGCGGAATTCATACGGATCAATCGCGGCAGCATGCGCCAGCTCATCGATAAAGCTTTCGGCAAAAAAGCCGTGCTGCGTCGCGTTAACCGATCGCCACGCGCCCACCGTCTGGTTAGAGACTTGCTTGAAATGCCGCCGTGCCGCAGCAGGCAAATCATAAAACAGTGGCACTTCGCGCAAGCCGTCCTCGGGCTGCGCAAAATCATAGCTGAATGCCGCGATCTTGCCGTCCGCCGTCAGCGCAGCTTTGATCTTCGCCGAGCTTTGCGGACGATAAGCGCCTTGGCGTACTTCTTCTTCCCGCGCCCAGATCAGCTTCACCGGATGGGGCACTTGCATAGCCACTCGCGCCACCTGATCAACGATCTCGGCATACATTGGCAGGCGGCGGCCAAAGCTGCCACCGATGAGCATCGGGTGGAATGTCACCTTGTCCGCCGCCAGACCAGCAGCCTTGGCCGCGCCCATCTTGGACGCCAGTGGGTCCTGCATTCCGCCCCACACATCCAGCTTGCCGTCCTGATGATGCGCGGTCAGCGCGAACGTCTCCATCATCGCATGGTGCAGAAACGGTACCCGGTAATCTGCCTCGATCAGCTTGAGCCCGCCTGCCTTGAACGCGGCATCGACATCGCCATTGCCCACCGTCTTGTCAGGCTTGCCCGCCGCGCGCAGCTTGTCCTGCTCGGCAAAAATGGATTCGGTTGATAGCGCGCCGTGCCCGCCGTCGCTGAATCTCGGTTCCAAAGCACGCGCGCCCTTCAGCGCCTGCCAGTATCCCTTGGCCACCACGACCACCGCGCCGTCGAGCTTGATCACCTGCTCAACGCCCGCCACGGCCATCGCCGGGGCGGGATCGACCGAGATCAGCTTGCCGCCGCGCACCGGCGCTGCGATCACCGTGGCAACGCGCATGTTGGGCTTGATCACATCCATGCCATATTGGGCGCTGCCGTCCACCTTGGCCGGAATGTCAAAACGCGGCAC
>JBBRXQ010000511.1:0-2232 GCA_038238515.1 Sphingomonadales bacterium
CTTGGCCGCTTCGACTGATTCGTCGCAGGTCTGGCCTTGATTGGCCATCGCAAACTTATCTGTCGCCACAGCCACCGCGCCCAGCTGGTCGATGCGGCCAGTTGCGATAGCGCGCTCGGCGCCCCTGGCATTCATCACCAGCCCGATGAACGACACATCGGGGCGCTGCGGCAATGCTGCGCAAACGGCATCGGCATCGGCCATTTGCGGCACGCGCTTGGGATTGACGAAACTAGTAACTTCGATCCGGCGCGCGCCAGCAGCGATTGATCTTTCGATCAGCGCGATCTTGTAGGCGGTGGATACCACCTCGCGCTCGTTTTGCAGCCCGTCGCGCGGGCCGACTTCGACGAAACCTATAGATGCTGCAGCCATATTATGAGCATCGCAGTTTTGGATACAAAATCAAGAGGACTTACTCCGCTGCTTGCGCTGTATCCGATGGACGCTGGGCATCTGAAATTCGGTGACTCATGTGCGCGTTGGCATATGTGTGGAACGCGCGGCGGATGTGCGCGGCCATCACCGCCTCGGCCCAGGCTGGGTCGTGCTGTTCAAATGCCGCAAGCAATTCGCCATGTTCGCGAAACGAGCGCTGCAGATCCTCGAAGGTAAAGTTTTGCACTGTGCGGTTTACGATCGGACGCTCAACGATTCGGGCCAGCATACTGGTCAGCGGAGCAGAGGCCGAAGCTTCCAGGATGATTGCATGAAAGTGATGGTTATGCTCAAGGAACAACTGCGTGTTGGGTTCATCCGCCGCTACGGCTTTTTGCAGAGCTTCGTTGTGGATCCGCATCCGCTCGATCTGACCCCAGTTGATCCGCTTGGCAGCGCGCCGTGCAGCGCGTGTTTCAAGCAAGCCGCGCAGTTCAAACGTTTCCTCGACATCTTCGAGCGACCAATCGGCAACAAAACTGCGCTGGGTCTCGCTCCGGCGGATCAGCAATTCCGCCTCAAGCCTGCTCAAAGCCTCGCGTACAGGAGTGCGTGACACGCCGCATTGCTCGGCCAGCGCCTCCTCCCCGATCTTCGCGCCGGACAAGAGTTCGCCCGACAGGATCATATTGCGGATCATCGCATAGGCCCTGTCTGATGCACGCGACATTCTTTCTTGCTCCTCATGCTTGACCGATAGTCATTGTATACATTAGGCTATGAACATCGCAACAGGTGGGGGCGCATTGAATCGTGGCTGAACACCGTATTAAAGTTATCGTGCCAATCCCTATGGATGGTGCCGGCGTCGCTAATCGCGCTGCCCAGCTTCCTCCTGAGGTAATCGCGCCCGGCTTTAGGCCTGAATTTGCTGCGGTAACGTGGGGGGCGGCGCTCGGCGATTCTTATCACGATATGTTGCTGATGGATTGGACCGTGTTTCAGGCAGGCATCGATGCCGAGGCTGAAGGCTATTCAGCAGTTGTCATCGACACGGTTAGCGATTCGGGCCTTCGGGCTCTGCGATCGCGCTTAACGATCCCGGTGGTTGGCCCCGGCGAATGCGCGTTTCATACAGCGATGATGCTCGGCAAGAAATTCTGCGTGCTGACAATGTGGGATGAATGGTTCCCGCTCTACGAAAAAACGCTCACCGAATATGGCTTGTGGTCGCGCTGCTCAGGGTTGCGGTCTATCAAGACGCGGCCCGATGTGGCTGAGCTGCTCGCTGGAAAAGAAGAGGTCATTTTCGCCAAGCTCAAAGCAGAGGCAGAAGCGGCCATCGCCGAAGACGGTGCTGATGTGATTGTTCTGGGCTCCACCACGATGCACCAATCAGCACATTGGCTGGCTCAGAATCTCTCTATTCCTGTGATCAATCCCGGATTAATCGCGTATAAACAGGCCGAATTGCTCGTGCAGCTTGGTTTATCTCACAGCAAAAAGGCCTTCCCATTTCCCGAGGTTGGCAATGATGCGGGCATCCGTAAAGGGAGCGTCTAAAACAGGAGATGATTTATGAGCAGCCGAGGTGCTTTTGTCTCGACTGATTTGGATTGTCACCAATTGCCATCTTGATTGCTAACAACTTAGAAATACGGCCTAACTTTACAATCTTATCTACGACGCAGCGTTACTGATCAAAGTGACGACCAAGCGAACGCAAATGAAGCTTAACTAATAAAAATAGGGGGTAAAAATGAGCTTTTACAAATTTCTGATCATGAGTTCAGTCGCCACATCTGCGCTTCTGCCGATGTCCGCATTTGCGCAGGCAGCAGTAGCGCCGGCCGA
>JBBRXQ010000512.1:0-2224 GCA_038238515.1 Sphingomonadales bacterium
AGTGGGGCGCGACCGATTTTGGCCCAAAGCCGCGCCTGCGCGGGCGATGGCGCGGGCAATGGCGGCGGAAATGCACGCGGGCTTCGCCGCGCTGCGCCGCGAACTGCCGATGAATTTGCGCCGCCTGCCCGCGCCAGTCGTGCTTTCGACTGAGGTTCACGCCGATGTGGTGCGCGTGCTTACGCTATGGGCTGAGGCGCGCGCCCGCTATGGCCAAGGCGGGCCATTCCTGTTTGGCGCTTTTGGCGCAGCAGACATCGCTTTTGCGCCGGTGGTCTTGCGCTTCACTTACTACGGAGTGACTGTGCCTGGCTTTGCGCGCGCTTATATGGATGCGCTGTTGGACCACGAATGGATGCAGACCTGGATCAAGGCGGCTGCGGAGGAAGAGTGGGCCGTTGCACGGTTTGATAACCCAGCGGCTGAGTAGACGCGGTTCACTTAGCGCAATTTGGCGATAGTAAGGCCATCGGCGCGCGCGCGATCCTTGATAGATTCTTCGCTGCGGGTGAGCGCTTTGGCCATGGCTTTGAGCGGCATGCCTTTTTTGGCAAGCGTATGCAGCTTTTGCAGCTCTTCGCCGGTCCATGCCTGTTTGTGGCGTTCGAAACGTTCGGCCATGTTTGATCCTTAGCTACGCGTGACCGTGACGATATAATTGAGCGCGAGATTATCGGACAAGTGGAGCCCCTTCATCGGGTTCATCGCGATCCCGCTGGGGTTGCCCATCGTTAGCCCCTCTGCGGCGAGCAAATCATGTAGCTCTATCGGCGTGATGAAATCATCCCAGTGGTGCGTGCCGCGCGGGATCAGGCCAAGCGCCTCAGCCCCTTGCACCAAGAGCAACCGTGAGGCGCGCGTGCGATTGGGGGTGGAGAGCACCATCAATCCGCCCTCCCCCAGCGCGGCGGCCAACGCGCGGACGAAGGCGGGTTTATCGGCGACATGCTCGATCACCTCCATCGAGGTGACCAGATCATAGCCGGTGAGGCCAAGCGCGCCGATGTCGCCGTGGCGATAATCGATGACGAGGCCGCCGCCAGCCGCATGGGCCGAAGCCGCCGCGATGTTTTCTGCCGCTGCATCGACTGCGCTCACCGCCGCGCCCATCCTCGCCAGTGGTTCTGCAAGCAGGCCAGCGCCGCAGCCGACATCAAGCGCGCGCTTGCCCGCCAAAGGATGCCGCGCCTTTGGATCGAGGCCGAAATGCGCATCGATCGCGGCGCGAACAAAGCCAAGCCGCACCGGGTTTAGCCGGTGAAGCATCGCCGACGACCCCTTTGGATCCCACCATTCCGCCGCCAGCTTGCCAAAATGCGCGGCTTCTTCGGGCCGGATGGTATTGGAGTTCGTGGCAGTTGCATTGCTCATGCGCGATCTCTAAACCTCCGCGCCTGTGTGGTCGAGGGGCCATACGGGAATGTTTTTGGCGGATTAACGCTAGCTGATTTTTGGGGGACGCGAAGTGGCGCGGATTGTGATGAAGTTCGGCGGCACCTCGATGGCCGGAACCGAGCGCATTCGCCGCGTGGCGCGGATTGTGAAGCGCCAGCAGGACGCGGGGCACGAGGTGGCAGTAGTGGTTTCCGCCATGGCCGGCGAAACCGACCGACTAGTGAACTTTTGCCGCGAGGCCGCCGCGCTGTATGATCCCGCCGAATACGACGTCGTGGTCTCGGCGGGCGAGCAGATCACGGCGGGCCTGCTGGCGATGCATCTGCAGGCGCTGGGCTGCCGGGCGCGATCATGGCTGGGCTGGCAATTACCAGTGCATAGCGACGATATTTTTTCCAAGGCGCGGATCGAGAGCGTGGGTGCCGAAGCGCTGAGCGCATCGATGGCGGCGGGCGAGATCGCGGTGATCCCAGGGTTTCAGGGGCTGACCGATACGGGGCGGATCACCACGCTGGGGCGCGGCGGATCAGATACCACGGCGGTGGCGGTATCGGCGGCGATCAAGGCCGATCGGTGTGATATCTATACCGATGTCGACGGGGTTTATACCACCGACCCGCGCATCGTGGCCAAGGCGCGCAAGCTCAAGAACGTGACGTACGAGGAAATGCTCGAACTGGCCTCGGTCGGTTCGAAAGTGCTTCAGACGCGCTCGGTCAGCCTAGCGATGAAGGAAGGCGTGCGGGTGCAGGTGCTATCTTCATTCATCGACGATGACGCGCCCACCGCAGACAGCATCCCCGGCACAATGATCGTGAGCGACGAAGAA
>JBBRXQ010000513.1:0-2219 GCA_038238515.1 Sphingomonadales bacterium
CGGTGAACCGAAGGTCAACCCATTCGATCTCTTCCTCTGCGATGCGGGCAAGGATTTCTTTTGCAGTGGTCATCGTTGATCCTTCTACTTGCGCCGGCTGCGGCCGGTGCGATGAGGGGTTAATGTTAAGAGCGCTTACCAATCGCTGGTTTGAAGCGCCAATCTGTATTGATCTATCGCCACGCGTTTTTCTAAATCGCGTCGTTATCGCGTTCGCCGGTGCGGATGCGCAGTGCGCTTTCGACAGGGATCACGAATATCTTGCCGTCGCCAATCCGGCCAGTTTGCGCAGCCGCAGCGATGGCTTCCACCACCCGCTCGACCAACGCGTCGTTTACCACCACTTCAAGTTTCACCTTGGGCAGAAAGTCGACGACATATTCGGCGCCCCTGTAAAGCTCGGTATGGCCTTTCTGTCGGCCAAAACCCTTGGCTTCGGTGACCGTGATCCCGGAAACACCAATTTCGTGCAGCGCCTCCTTCACTTCGTCCAGCTTGAAGGGCTTAATGATCGCCTCGACCTTTTTCACTCGATCAACCCCTGCGGGCCAGCTGTTGTTGCAAAACAGCCGGCGTTGGTGCCCAAGCACTTCTTATCCAAGAATCGTGCCATTACTTATTGCACTGCACTAAGCCAAGAACCTGTCTGGCGAAAGCCGCAAATGCGCGGGCTGGGCAAGAAATGAATGGCTGCGGCGCGAGCGGCATTGCGCATGTTGCGCCGCCCGGATTGAAAAATGCATATTATTTGCGCACCGGGTGCCTAAAAAATGAGCAAGCTCGCGTTTGGCGAACGTTCAGCAATTCTGGCCTGCGCATGTCCTAAAAATTGCAAGAAAACCGTTTGGTTGACGAAGTTGACACTGTCCTAGAGAATAATTGCATTCGATCAGTATGAGGGAATTGATCGGCTTTATCGATCACCGTGCCGCGCGCGAGAATCAGGCTGGCGTCATTCATTCCCGCATTTTGCCAAGCTTCGGTAATGCCACATTTCAGTAATGCCACATTTCGGTGATGCCAAATTTCGATGATGTAGGACAGCGACTAATCGGACACGCCGCTGCTTACCTCGCGCTTAGCTATAAGGCGGACAATGCAGCCCCGCCGCGCTGCTCGTGAAAATCTCGTGGCCGGTTTCGGTGATGCCGATCGAATGCTCAAACTGCGCCGAAAGCGAGCGATCGCGTGTGACCGCCGTCCAACCATCGTCGAGGATCTTGACCCCCGCTTTGCCCAAATTGATCATTGGCTCGATGGTGAAAAACATGCCCGGCCGCAGCTCGGGACCGGTGCCGGCTATCCCGGCGTGAATCACTTCAGGCGCATCATGAAACAATCGGCCCAGCCCATGGCCGCAAAAATCGCGCACCACGCCGTAACGCTGGCGCTCGGCGTGTGCCTGAATGGCCGCGCCGATGTCGCCAAGCCGCGCGCCGGGCTGTGCATGTTCGATCCCCATCATCATGCACTCATATGTCACTTCGACCAACCGCCGCGCTTTCAATGGCACATCGCCGACCAGATACATGCGGCTGGTATCGCCGTGCCAGCCGCCCAGCAGTGGAGTCACATCGATATTGACGATGTCGCCGTCTTTCAGCACGCGGCCCTCGGAAGGGATGCCATGGCACACCACGTGATTGATCGAAATGCAGCACGAATGAGTATAGCCCCGGTAGCCAAGCGTGGCAGGCACCGCGCCGCCCGCCAGCGTCATCGCCCGCACCACATCGTCGATCGCCGCGGTGGTAATGCCTGGTTGCACCATCGGCACCAGCGCATCCAAGATGGTGGCAGCCAGCCGACCGGCTTTGCGCATGCCATCAAATCCGGCGGGGCCGTGGAGCTTGATGGTCCCGTCGCGCGGAAGGATTTCGGTATCGTCAGCGGTCACATAGGTGTTCATCATCACACCATAGTGCGTTTGCGCAGAAATGGCGAGATCACCGAGGTGTCATTTTGCGCTCGCACTCGGCGCGCGGCTGCGCCATGCAGGATCGCACAATGACAGACCTCATTCCTGCCTTAATCCAGCTCGACCATGGCCAAGCGGCCATACCGCTTCAGATCGTCGATAAAGCCGCGCTTGGCGATTGGCGGGCGGGGCTTGATGCGGGCCAGCAAGCGGTGCTTGCGGCGCAAAAATTTGAAGGCGGTGCAGGTGAGATTGCGATTGTGCCGCAGGGCGATGGCTGGTTCGCGGTGGGCGGCGCGGC
>JBBRXQ010000514.1:0-2217 GCA_038238515.1 Sphingomonadales bacterium
ATGCCAAAGCATTTGTCGCCTCCGAAGCGCGGCGACAGGCAGCGGGATGGTTTGGCCGCCGCTCTGGGGTTCCAGGGCCAAGCAGCCCGCGCGGTTTGGGCGCCGGCTGGAAATAGCATGCGATAGGGGCTGCATGCCCGCTATTCTGTCCTGATCAATTATTTAGCAACAAATTGAGCGTTTTAAATGACGTTATCCTTAGCTGCCGCTAACCATTTGTTTGCTAGATTTCGTCTAACACGCTTGCATGACAACCCTTGGCCTTCAGCGCAAAAGCAGTGCGTCTCACGAGGTTATCGGCCAAGGCACAGGCTGGATTTCTGTGGCCACGCTTCTAGCGCTGATCGCGCTTTCGTTTGCGCTGGTGTCCACGTTTACCCAATCAACCAAAGTAGCCGACGAACTTGCGCGCGCAGATGAGCGAATCCTCGCCACACGTTATCTCGATCGCAACATCGAAAAACTTGCAGCTTCGCAAAAAACCTTGCTCACTTGGGACGACGCCATGATCCACGCGGTCAACAGCAATGACCCCGTGTGGCAAGACTACTTTCTGGGCCAGTCTTTCTGGAACAACAAGAACGCCGATGTTTTGTTTCTGGTTGAACCGGATGGTTCGCTTATTCGCGCATGGGACCGCGGGTCGTTCAGCGAAAACCCGGGCTATCAGGAAGTGCGCTGGCAAGTTGAAGCGCTTATTCGCCGGTCTGAGCACAATGCCCCGCTCGGCGGCGATATTGCGGGCATGCTGTCGCTGACCGATGGTCAATGGCCCAAAGACAGTATTGGGCAACCACTGACGCGTTGGGCTGGCTCTGCGGCGCTTCACTCTGGCCGCCCAGCGTTTCTGACCGTAGCGTCGATCTCGCCGGACGTGAACTTCGCCCTGCTCAAAAGCAAGCCAAACTACGTTGTCAGCTTGCGCTATCTTGATGGCGCGCTGATGGTGCGAATGGAAAAGGATATTCTGCTCAACGGTCTAGCCTTCAG
The DNA here is from genome assembly GCA_038238515.1 of Sphingomonadales bacterium. Lineage (GTDB taxonomy): Bacteria > Pseudomonadota > Alphaproteobacteria > Sphingomonadales > Sphingomonadaceae > Novosphingobium. The sequence continues at coordinate 991 of JBBRXQ010000514.1, forward strand.
TGATGCAATGCCAACAGCCAGCACTGCGAACGCCGTTCCTCTTCGAAACCTTAACGGCGAAATGCTGGGCTGGCTTAAATGGACCGCGAAAGAACCCGGCCCCACCATCGTGCGCAGGACTGCGCCCTTGCTGGTCATTTATCTCCTGTTCTTCCTGGGGATTTTGGCAGGTGCGATCCAAATCGTTCGGCGGCTTCGTCAAACCACGCAGGAATTGAAGGCAAGCGAAGCGCAAGCGCAGCACAATTCGATGCACGATGCGCTGTCGGGGCTGCCAAACCGTGGATACTACATGCAGCGGCTGCGCTCGCAACTCGCAGCCAGCATCGCGGGCACATTGGAAAGCAATCTCTTCGTAGCCTATATCGATATCGATAGTTTCAAGGTGATCAACGATACGCTGGGGCACCATATCGGCGATGAACTGGTGCGCGAAGTTGCCTTGAGGTTGCGCCGCGCTTTGCCCCCGCAAGATTTCCTGTCGCGCTTTGGCGGTGATGAATTCGTACTGCTGCGCTGCGCGTCTGGCGGAAAAGCCACTGCGGATGCGCTTGGTGCGGAAATCATGGCTCTTATGCGAGAGCCATTTGTTGTTTCGGGTTCAACATTGGATGTCACGTGCAGCTGCGGGATCAGTTGGGGGCCTGAACAAAGCGAAGATCCGGGCGAACTGCTCCGCCGTGCCGATATCGCGCTTTACCGCGCCAAACAGCGCGGCCGGTCGCGCTATCGCCGCTTTACGAACGATATGGACGCGAGCATTAAACTTCGCGGCGAGATGGAATCTGAGCTTCGCCGCGCGATCAGCAAGGATGAGCTCTCGGTTGCCTTTCAGCCGATCGTCGCGACTGAAAGTGGGGCAGTTCGGGGCTTTGAGGCCTTGTTGCGCTGGGAACACAGCGAGCGCGGCAATATCCGCCCGGATCTGTTTGTGCCGATCGCTGAGCGCGGTGGGCTGATGATCCCGCTTGGCAACTGGATGCTGCGCCATGTCTTTACCGAATGCCGCAATTGGCCAGACTGCGATATCTCGGTAAACCTATCGCCGTTGCAGATCATGGCAGCCGATTTTGGCGCAACAATGTCGGGATTGATCGCCGAGACCGGCATGGATCCCCGGCGGGTGGTGCTAGAGATTACCGAGGGCGTTATGCTCGACCGCAGCGAGCATGTGGTGCGGGTGCTGCGCCAGCTTGGTGAGATGGGTTTCCGCATTGCGCTTGATGA
>JBBRXQ010000515.1:0-2205 GCA_038238515.1 Sphingomonadales bacterium
AGCGCGGCGCGGACGAAGTGGCGGGCGCGGTCTATGGCTTCGGGCAGCGTGAGGCCCATGCCGAGGAATACGGCGATGGCGCTGGATAGCGTGCAGCCGGTGCCGTGGGTGTGGCGGGTTTCGATGCGGGGTGCGTGCCATTCTTGGTCTAGCGCGCCGGGCATGGCGAGCCGGTCGGTTACGTCTGGTCCTGCTGCATCGCCGCCTTTGGCCAGATAGGCAACGCCGCGCGCGCGCATGGCTGCGTCGCCGCCCAATGCCGCAAGCTCGGGCACATTCGGCGTGGTCAGCGTGGCGAGTTGCATCAGCCGCTCGAAGCCCGCGATAGTTTGCGCATCGGCGAGCGCTGCGCCGCTGCTGGCGATCATCACGGGATCGAACACAATGGGCACGTGGAGGCCTGCAAGCCGGTCTGCCACCACGGTGGCGATTTCGGGAGCGCCGAGCATGCCGATCTTGATGGCATCGACGCCGATATCGCTCACGCAAGCATCGATCTGAGCCGCGACCATGGCGGGGTCCACCGCCAGCACGCGGTGCACGCCCAAGGTATTCTGCGCGGTCAGCGCGGTGATCGCGGTCATCGCATAGCCGCCGAGCATGGTGATCGTCTTGATATCGGCCTGAATGCCTGCGCCGCCGCTTGAATCAGAGCCAGCGATACTGAGGATGCGGGGCGGGTTCATCCCTTGAACTTACGCTCCGCAGAGGGGGGCGATTTGGCGTGATGGTGTTTGGCGCGGGTGGGCCGGTCGATTAGCTCGCCGCCGCAATTGGGGCAGCGATCATCGAGCGCTTCGGCGCAGCCTGCGCAAAACGTGCATTCGAACGAGCAGATGAACCCGCCGGGCGCTTCGGCGGGAAGATCGTTGCCGCAGCGTTCGCAATCTGGGCGCATTTCGAGCATGGGGGTTTCCTTCAGGCGGCTTTGCGTACGGCTTCGCAGATCATGTCGACCACTTGCGCCACTTCATCTGCATCATCGCCTTCGGCCATGACGCGGATCACCGGCTCGGTGCCGGAGGGGCGAATCACCAGCCGCCCGTGCCCCGCGAGCGTGGCTTCGCCCGCTGCAATCGCGGCTTTCACGCTCTCTGCCTCAAGCGGTTTGCCGCCAGCAAAGCGCACGTTTTTGAGCAATTGTGGCACAGGATCAAACAAGTGCAGCGTTTCACTGGCAGGCTTGCCCGAGGCGATGAGCGCGGCCAGCACTTGCAGCGCGGCGACGGTACCATCGCCGGTGGTGCCATGATCGGTGAGGATCATATGCCCCGATTGCTCGCCGCCGACATTGTATCCGCCGCTGCGCATTTTTTCGAGCACATAGCGGTCGCCGACGGCGGTGCGAATAAGATCGAGGCCGAGGCCGCCCAGATAGCGCTCTAGCCCGAGGTTTGACATGACGGTGGAGACCACGCCGCCGCCGCTGAGTGCGCCCTGCGCATTCAGCCGCCCGCCGATTAGCGCCATGATCTGATCGCCATCGACGGTCGCGCCCTTTTCATCGACCACGATCAGCCGGTCTGCATCGCCATCAAGCGCGATGCCTATATCGGCGCGCACTTCGCGCACGCGGGCCTTCAGCGCATCGAGATGTGTGGAGCCAACCCCGGCGTTTATGTTTTTGCCATTGGGCTCAACCCCGATGGCAATGACCTCTGCGCCAAGCTCCCACAGCGCCGAAGGGGCGACATGATAGGCCGCGCCATTGGCGCAATCGACCACGATGCGCAGCCCATCGAGCCGAACATTGTGCGGCAGCGAACCCTTGACCGCGTGGATATAGCGCCCGCGCGCATCCTCGATACGGCGGGCGCGGCCGACATCGTTGGCATCGGCGAGCGCCATGTCTTGCTCGATCATCGCCTCAATCGCCAGTTCTGCCTCGTCCGACAGTTTATAGCCATCGGGGCCGAACAGCTTGATGCCGTTATCCTCAAAAGCATTGTGGCTGGCCGAAATCATCACGCCGACATCGGCGCGCATTTCGCGGGTGAGCAGCGCGACCGCAGGGGTGGGCATCGGGCCGAGCAGCACGACATCCATGCCCACGCTGGTAAATCCGGCGGTCATCGCGGTTTCGAGCATATATCCCGAAAGCCGGGTGTCTTTGCCGATCACCACGCGGTGGCGGTGTTCGCCGCGCAGGAAATATGTGCCAGCGGCTTGGCCGACTTTCATCGCGGTAGCGGCGGTCATTAAACC
>JBBRXQ010000516.1:0-2199 GCA_038238515.1 Sphingomonadales bacterium
CCAAGCGCGACGATATCATCAGCATCGGCGCGCATGAAGTGATCGTCTCAAAAAACCGCGATGAGATGAAGGCGCACGCCGAAAGCTTCGATCTGATCATCGACACCGTCGCCGCCAGCCACAATCTCGATGCCTTCACCACGCTGCTCAAGCGCGACGGCACGCTGGTCATGGTAGGCGCGCCCGAACACCCACACCCCAGCCCCGCGATCTTCGCACTCCTCATGCGCCGCCGCTCCATCGCCGGATCGATGATCGGCGGCATCGCCGAAACGCAAGAAATGCTCGATTTCTGCGCGCAGCATGGCATCGTTTCGGAGATCGAGATGATTCCAATGGCGGGCATCAACGCGGCGTATGAACGCATGATGGTGAGCGATGTGCGCTATAGGTTTGTGATTGATAACGCTACGTTGGGTGGTTGAGGGGTTGGTTTGCGGTCCAGCCTGAGAACGGTGAATGGTTACTTACGACCAGCTTACGTCGTTCCGAGATCAAGCCGTGATCGACCACTAATGGGCCTTTTGCGACATTAAGCGGTGAGACGGAGGGTTGCCAGCGCCTTGTTGTTTGAAAGCGGTTTGGTTGCAGGTTTCTCAGAGCGCCTGTATGAAAAGCAATATGCCCACGATAATCCTCTCTGAAATTACACGTGCTAATCTTGACGCCATTTTGGACCTTTCGGTCTCGCCGACGCAAAGTGGTTTTGTTGCGTCAAATGCAAAATCGTTAGCACAAGCCATGTTTTATCAAGATGTTGCTTGGTTTAGGGCAATTTACTGCGGTGATTTACTTGTCGGCTTCTTGATGGTTGATCGAGAGCTTGGAAGTTCACCTTTCCTGTGGCGGTTTATGATCGACGAAAACTGTCAAGGCAAAGGCTACGGGAAAGCAGCCTTGTCAGCTCTTTGCGCATATCTAGCCGAGCAAGGCGCGCAAGCTCTTGTCACCAGTTGCGTTCCCGGAGAGTTAGGGCCGCAACGTTTTTATGAGAGATTCGGCTTTGTGCCCACGGGCGAATTTGAAGACGCGGAAATGCTTTTGAAGCTTACCCTATGATTACATGCGCGGGACAGCCTAATGTCTTTAACGTGCCCTTTGCTGTCGCTCAGTCTCAGCATGTTGACTTGCAGCAAAGTCCCAATCCAAGACATAGGTCACAGACACGAGAACTGGCACTTTTAAGCGATGGCTTATTGCGGTGCAAGTTTAGGGCTAAGACTAGCTGCCCCATCCCAATCCACCCCAACACCGCCCCCCAGCCGCCCCTTGCGTTTTGCGGCATGCTGTCCTAATTCAAATTTTCTTCCGACATCGGAAAATCGCCAGCCCCTCCCGAACCTGTTCGGGGCGGCGATGACCCCTAGCCGGAAGCCGTGTATTTTTGAGCTTGCAGAGACGCAAGTGTCAGCAGAGGCGAGACGAACGATGGCCAAGACCAGCCTGTCGGAATTTATCAAGCAAGTGGGCGCCGAAAGGCGCAAAGTGATCTGGCCATCGCGGCAGGAGACCACCACTACCGCGATCTTTGTCGCCATCATGATGACGATCCTTGCGGTGTTTTTTCTGGGCGTGGACAGCCTTTTTGGCGCGACCGTCCGCTGGTTGCTCTCGCTCGCCTGAGTTAAATTGCCTGAGTTAATTCGCTTCCTCTAATTTCGCCTTCTTTGATTTTGGCAAACCGGATTGGGAAATCGCCGCAATGGCCCGTTGGTATATCATTCACGCTTACTCTGGCTTTGAAAACAAGGTGCGCGAGTCGATTCTGGCTGAGGCCGAGCGGATCGGTTTGGCGCAATTGGTTGAGGCGGTTGAAGTGCCGACCGAGACGATCACCGAAGTAAAGCGCGGCAAGAAGGTTCAGGTCGAGCGCAAGTTTATGCCGGGCTATGTGCTTGCCAAGCTGTCGCTGAACGACGACATTTATCACCTTGTGAAAAACACGCCAAAGGTGACGGGCTTTCTGGGGCTAAACAACAAGCCGCAGCCGATTTCGGACAAGGAGGCCGCGCGTTATTTCGGCGCGCGCGATGCCGCCGCTGCCGAGCCGCGCAAGCAGGTTTCGGTCGATTACGAGATCGGCGATTCGGTGAAAGTGAACGCGGGGCCATTCGCCTCGTTCAACGGCACGGTGGAAGAACTCGATTTCGAGAAGAGCCGCGTGAAAGTGGCGGTCTCGATCTTTGGCCGCGCCACCCC
>JBBRXQ010000517.1:0-2196 GCA_038238515.1 Sphingomonadales bacterium
CAGCGCGAACACCACCAGAATCGCGCTGGCGATCAGGCACGCGCGAAGCGCCATGATGCGCGCCTCACCCGGGCTGGCATTCGCCGTAAGCCCGGCATAAATCGGCGCGCAGCCCGGCGGATCGATCACCACAAACAGCGTAGCGAAGGCCGAGATAAATAGTTCGAGCATCGCCGCCTCAGCCCTCGGCCAGCGGCGCGGCGTGCGCGCGGATCACTTCAAGCATCGCGCCGTCCTTCCAAATCCACACGGTATAGTCGCGCGCGCCATCGGCCATCACCGTGGTCCGCCAGGCCAAAGTCCCGTCGTTGGATCGCGCATCTCGGCTATCTGCTCCTAGCGGGGCAGCAAACGGAGGGAGCGAACCTGCCAGCGGCATCTGGGGCACGGGCGCGCCTTTCTTTGGGCGGGCAACCACGGGCCGAGCTTCATCATCTTCGGCCGATACGTCGCTAGGTTCTGGCCGCGTGCGGCAATCGGCAACTGTGCCAGTGATGAAATCCGGCGCCGCTTCCGCCGCCATCATCGCGCTGTCCTGCGCCAGCACCCAGCGATAGCCGCCCTTCGCTTGCCGCTGCCACACGTTTGAAAACCAGCCCGAGCCTTGCGCCGAAGCAGCATCGCCAATCTGCCACGCGCCGCGCGTGATCGCATAGCTTCCGTCGCAGCTGGCAAAAACCGCATGCACCTGCCATTTGCGGGCAACCGGCGGATTGGCGCGGTTCTTCAAAAATGCCTGCGCCAATACGCGCTGTCCTGATAAGCTCTGGGCCGGAACCATCTCGGCGTCCGCCGCCGCCGTCTCGGCATAAGCCGTCCATTGGCCTTTATCCTGCGCCAGCCGCGCAAAGGCCAGCTCAGCCGCGATCAGCGCGCTGGGATTGGCGGTGGGCCGCAGCCTTGGCCCTTCACGCTGCGCCGCAGCGGGAACAGCCGCCGCCAGCAGCAAAAGAAATAGCGCGCGCTTCATGATCGCAAGTTTAGGCGAAACGCTCTGAATGCCAGCTTAAATCGCATCGGGCGCAAGCGGAGTGCCCGCGCCGCGATACGCGGCAACCAGGCAATTGCGCAGCAGCACCGCGATTGTCATCGGGCCGACCCCGCCCGGCACCGGGGTGATCGATCCGGCAACATTCAGCGCGCCGGCAAAATCGACATCGCCCACCAGCCGCGTCTTGCCCGCTTCATCCGCAGTCACGCGGTTTATCCCCACATCGATCACGCAAGCGCCGGGCTTCAGCCATTCGGCCTTGACCATTTCGGCGCGGCCCACCGCCGCCACCACAATGTCCGCGCGCCGCACCACCTCGGGCAAGTCCTTAGTCCGGCTATGCGCGATCGTTACCGTGCAGCTTTGCGCGATCAGTAATTGCGCCATCGGCTTGCCCACAATGTTGGATCGGCCAATCACCACCGCATCCATGCCCGAAAGATCGCCGAGCTTGTCCTGCAACAGCATCAGGCAGCCCAGCGGCGTGCACGGCACAAAGCCGGGCTGACCCACCGCGAGGCGGCCCGCATTGATCACATGAAAGCCATCAACATCCTTGTCCGGATTAATCGCAGCAATCACTTTTTGCTCGTCCATATGGCCCGGCAGCGGCAGCTGGACCAATATGCCATCAACCGCCGGATCGGCGTTCAGATCGGCGATCAACGTCAGCAAATCGGCCTCGGCCATCTCCGCGCCAAAGCGGTGCTGAAAGCTGGCCATGCCCGCCTCAATCGTCTGCTTTCCCTTTGATCGCACGTAAACATGGCTCGCGGGGTCTTCACCCACCAGCACCACCGCTAGGCCCGCTTTGCGCCCAGTCTGCGCTGCAAACGCGCGGGCAAGAACGCCAACGCGCGCGCGCAGCCCTTCGGCAAACGCTTTTCCGTCGATGATATCAGCGGCCATCGGCAATTATAATCCTGAAGAAACGGCAACCCCGCCAAGGAACATGATCAACAGCCGCAGCCCGATGATCAGCACCATCGGCGATAAATCGATCGCGCCAGTATCGGGCAAGATGCGGCGGATCGGATTCAGCACCGGATCCATGATCGCGCCCAGCGCTTTCCAGATCGCGCTCACCGCCGGATTATGCAAGTTGACCACGTTAAACGCGATCAACAGGCCCAGCACGACCTGAACGATCACCGCCGTGGAATAAATTTCGAGGAGATAAATGACCATCGAAATGAGGGTGTAGA
>JBBRXQ010000518.1:0-2181 GCA_038238515.1 Sphingomonadales bacterium
CCCGGCGTTCTTTGCGTTGTGCATCACCGCGTTTCCGCTGATGTTCGTGGTAGTGTGGGTGCAAGTGCGGTTTGATCCGCCGTGGTGGGTCCATTTGCTCACCTCGGTGCCGATCCTCGTGGTGGGCTGCATCGCATCATTGCGCCCGTTCAAGGGCTGGCTGGCAGCATCGCAATTCGTTAATCAGGCGGCGCAAGCGGGCGATAAGGTTGCGTGGGGCGAGACCGAACCACCAGCAGAGGCCGATAATCAGGACTCACGATGATCAGGCCTGGCGATAATCAGGCCCGGCGATAATCCGCGATGATCTCGCCCGCCGCGATCATGTCTTCCTCGTGGCTCACTTCGCGCCACGTTTCGGCCAGCGCTTCGGCTTCCCATTGCTGCATCGCGGGGTGCGCGATCACGCGATCGACCCACGCCTGACCCGCGCCGACATCAAGCCCATAGGTCCGCACGCGAAAGGCAATTGGCGCATAAAACGCATCGAGCGCGGTGAACGCGGGGCCGGCGAGCCAAGGCCCGCCAAAGCGCGCAAGGCCGGTTTCAAACAGTTCGCGCACCCGCGCCACATCTTTAAGCAGCGCAGGCCGCATCGCCGCTAGCTTTACCCGCACGCCGACATTCATGGTGCAATCATTGCGCAGCGCGCCAAAACCGCCGTGCATTTCGGCCACCGCGCATTGCGCAAAATTGCGCGCGGCGGGGTCTTCGGGCCAGATCCCGCCGCGGCGCTGCGCCAGATGGAGCACGATGCCAAGCGAATCCCACACCGTTTGTTCGCCATCGATCAAAACGGGCACTTGGCCCGTGGGCGAGAAGGCGCGGAACTCATCATAATTAACCGGTTTGGCAAATGGCTCCACCCGGTCGACAAAGGCGATGCCGAGTGCCTTCATCAGCACCCATGGACGCAGCGACCAGCTGGAATAATTGCGATTTGCGGTGACTAAAATAAAACCCATTTGGATTACTCCACGTAGTGCGCGGTGGTCTTTGCGCGTAGCTCGTTTGAGGTGACCCCCGGCGCCAGCTCGACCAGACGGAACGGTTCAGCATGGCTGGCCCGCGAAAACACCGCCAGATCCGTGATCACCATATCGACCACATCCTTTCCTGTGAGCGGCAAGGTGCACGCCGGGATGAATTTGGCGCTGCCATCCTTGGCGCAGTGCTCCATCACCACGATGATCCGCTTAACCCCCGCGACCAGATCCATCGCGCCGCCCATGCCCTTGATCATTTTGCCGGGCACCATCCAATTGGCGATATCACCATTTTCGGCCACTTCCATCGCGCCCAGCACGGTGAGATCGATATGCCCGCCGCGAATCATCGCAAAGCTGGCCGCGCTATCGAAATAAGCCGAATTGGGCAGCTCGCTGATCGTTTGCTTGCCCGCGTTGATGAGATCGGCGTCTTCCTCGCCCGCTAGCGGAAACGGACCGATGCCAAGCATGCCGTTTTCGGACTGGAGCGTTACGTCCATCCCATCGGGGATATGGTTCGCGACCAACGTGGGGATGCCGATGCCGAGGTTTACATAGAAACCATCCTGCAATTCGCGCGCGGCGCGCGCAGCCATATCGTCGCGGGTCCATCCGATTGTCATGCCGTTGTGGATTGTCATCAGCCCATGTCCGTGTTGCGCGTGGTCAAAAACTCGATCTTCTTATCATACGGCGCGCCAACGATGATGCGCTGAACATAAACAGCGGGAAGATGGATCGCATCGTGATCGAGGCTGCCGGTGGGGACCATTTCCTCCACCTCAACCACGCACACTTTGCCGCAGGTGGCGGCGGGCACATTGAAGTTGCGCGCGGTCTTACGGAACACAACATTGCCCGATGGGTCAGCCTTCCACGCTTTCACCAGCGCGAGATCGGCATAGATGCCTTGCTCAAGAATATAATCTTGAGGGATCCCATCGCGACTGGCAAAGCTCTTCACTTCCTTGCCTTTTGCCACCAAAGTGCCGACGCCCGTCTTGGTGTAAAAGGCCGGGATGCCCGCGCCGCCGCTGCGCATCCGCTCGGCCAGCGTGCCTTGGGGAGAAAACTCCACCTCAAGCTCGCCCGAGAGATACTGCCGCTCGAATTCCTTGTTTTCGCCGACATAGCTGGCGATCATCTTTTTCACCTGACGCGTGCGCAGCAACTTGCCGATGCCTTCGTTATC
>JBBRXQ010000519.1:0-2176 GCA_038238515.1 Sphingomonadales bacterium
CCGCGATGCCGAGCATCTGCGCGGCTGCTCGATCATCATCGTCACCGTGCCAACGCCGGTGGATGACAGCCACCGCCCCGATTTCGCTAACTTGCGCAGCGCCTGCACCGATATCGGCAAAGTCATCTCGCCCGGCGCGATTGTGGTGTTTGAATCGACCGTTTATCCCGGCGCAACCGAAGAAGTTTGCGCGCCTTTGATCGAGGCTTCCTCCGGCCTCAAATGCGGCACCGACTTCACCATCGGCTATAGCCCTGAGCGGATCAATCCCGGCGACAAAGAGCATCCGATTGAGAAAATCGTGAAAGTGGTGGCGGGGCAAGACGGGCCAACGCTTGATACACTGGCGCAGCTTTATGGTTCGATCATCACGGCGGGCATCCACAAAGCCTCATCGATCAAAGTGGCCGAAGCCGCCAAAGTGATCGAAAACACGCAGCGCGATATCAACATCGCGCTGATGAACGAGATTTCGAAGATCTGCGACCTCGTCGGCATCCGCACCAGCGAAGTGCTCGCGGCGGCGGGCACCAAGTGGAATTTCCTTAAGTTCTATCCGGGCCTCGTCGGCGGCCACTGCATCGGGGTTGATCCCTATTACCTCACCGCGAAGGCCGAGCAGCTGGGCTATCATCCCGAAGTGATCCTGTCGGGCCGCCGCATCAATGATGGCATGAGCGACTATATCGCGCAGCGCACGGTGAAGCTGCTCGCGATCAACGGCCGCCCGCTCAAACATGCGCGGGTCGGCATTCTGGGGCTAACCTTCAAGGAAAACGTCCCCGATATCCGCAATTCCAAGATTGAGGATATCTACCGCGAACTGTGCGACTTTGGCATCATTCCGCTGGTCCACGATCCGCTCGCCGATCCGGCTGCGGCGATGCACGAATTCGGCATCACGCTCTCGCCGCTTGAAGATCTTGGTAACCTTGATGCCTTGATTTATGCGGTATCCCACCGGGAATATGCGGCGATGGGACCAGCAATGATCCAGAGCCACGTTGTGCCGGGGGGCGTTGTGATCGATGTAAAGTCGATGCTAGCGCCCGGTGACGTTCGGCCAGATGTGCGCTATTGGAGCCTCTGACAGGCGGCGCTTTAAAGCGCCACGCGCGCACCTTGTGATCTGATTTGGAGACGACATTTGGCAATTCTGGTTACCGGCAATGCCGGCTTCATCGGCTTTCACACTGCCAAAACGCTGCTCGAACGCGGTGACGATGTGGTCGGGATCGATGTGGTCAACGATTACTATGATCCCGCGATCAAAGAAGCGCGGCTTAAAATTCTCGAAGAAACCGCGCGTGGCAGTAATGCCCGCTACACCTTCGTGCGCGCCAATCTGGCAGACCGCGACGCGGTGGAGCGGATGTTTGGCGAGAACGACATTCGCCGGGTGATCAATCTCGCGGCGCAGGCCGGGGTGCGCTATTCGATTGAAAACCCACATGCATATGTTGAAAGCAACATCATCGGCTTCACCAATATTCTCGAAGCCTGCCGCCACGGCGGGGTCGAGCATCTGGTCTATGCCTCCACCAGCAGCGTTTATGGCGGCAACCAAGCGATGCCGTTTAGCGAGCATCGGGGCGCGGATCATCCGCTGCAATTCTATGCCGCGACCAAGAAGGCAAACGAGCTGATGGCGCACAGCTACAGCCATCTTTACCGCTTGCCGACCACCGGCCTGCGCTTTTTCACCGTCTATGGCCCTTGGGGCCGCCCCGACATGGCGCTGTTTCTTTTTGCCAAAAACATCATGGCGGGCAAGCCGATCAATGTGTTCAACTATGGCAATCACACGCGCGATTTCACCTACGTCACCGATATTGTCGAAGGCGTTATCCGCGCCTGCGATCAGCCCGCCGCGCCCAATCCGGCGTGGGACGCCAAAAATCCCGATCCGGCCACGAGCAACGCGCCCTACCGGATTTACAACATCGGCAATAACAACCCGGTCAAGCTCACAGAATACATCGCCGCGCTCGAAGATGCGATTGGGCGCAAGGCGACGCAAAACCTGATGCCGCTGCAGCCGGGCGATGTGCCCGATACTTTCGCTGATGTGTCGGGGCTAGAGCGGGAGCTGGGCTACAAACCCACAACCAGCGTGCGCGAAGGCGTGGCCAATTTTGTGAAGTGGTATCAGGAATATATGCCCGCAGAGGCATAA
>JBBRXQ010000520.1:0-2169 GCA_038238515.1 Sphingomonadales bacterium
CGCGGCATCAAATTTGCGCGGCTGATCAAATTGCGACGGATCATGATTCGCCGCGACATAGTTGATCATGAGCCAATCGCCTTCAGGGATCGTAACCCCCGAAAGTTCAACCGGCACGGTGGTCGTGCGCATGAAATGCTGCACCGGCGTGGTCCACCGGATCGCTTCTTCGACAATACCGGCCAGCAGTCCGCGATCGGCGCGAAGCCTAGCAAATTGTTCGGGATCTTGCGCCAATGCGAGCATCGCTCCGGCGGTTGAGGCCGATGTCGTGTCGTGGCCGGCGCTGGCGATGATAATGTAGTAGCCTGCAAGATCGCGCGGGTTGAGCGGCACGCCATCAATCTCGGCATTGGCGAGCAGCGATGCGACATCGCTGGTGGGTTGGGTGCGGCGCATCGCGGCGAGCCCTTCGAAATACGTCTCGAAGTCTTTGACCGCGCCAATCACGATTTGGGTGATCTGCTCCGGCGTCAAACTGGCGATCCCAGACTTGTTCAGTTCCTCATCTTGTCCGCCAAACATCTGCTGGGTGAGAAACAGCATGCGCGGTTCATCCTCCTGCGGAACGCCAAGGATTTGCATGACCACGTGCAGCGGATAAGGCGCGGCGACTTCCTTGACGAAATCGACCTCAGGCCCAGCGGCAATCAGCCGGTCAACCGTGCGGTGAGCGAGCGCGCGGATTTGCGCTTCGAGCAGCTTGAGGTTCTTGGGCATGAACCAATCCTGCGTCAGCCTGCGCATTTTGGGATGGATCGGCGCATCCATCGCCACAAGCGAATTGACAAGATTGGGGCTGCCGCCGGTGACCGCACGCGCCAGCGCCTCGCCCATCTTGTTGGTAAACACCGAGGGACGCGGTGCATTGAGGAAGGTGGTGTTGTCTTTGCTGATCTGCATCACATCATCATAGCGGGTGATGAGCCAGAACGGTTCATGATCGCCGCTCGGCGATTCGATGCGCAGCACCGGGGTTTCGGCGCGAAGCGTATCGAACAGATCGAGCACTGGGCCCCACGCAGCGTAAGATCGGGGATCGAGCACGGCCAGCGCAACTTCGGGGCTGGCAAGGGGAAGCGCGTTTGTGCTGGCAGACATTCTCTTAGTTTCCTTCAGCAGCGCTTGCATCGCGATACTCGTCGCGCAGCAGACGCTTGAACAGTTTACCGGTGGGCTCTCGCGGCAAATCAGCGCGAAAATCGATCTGGCGCGGATGCTTTACCCGCGATAATTGCGGGGCAAGCCACGCTGCCAATTCCTCAGCCAGCGCCGGGCCAGCATCCGCCATATCGGCAGGCTGGACCACCGCGACCACGCGCTCGCCCATATCAGCATCGGGCGCGCCAAACACCGCGACGTCGGCCACTTTGGGATGGGTGATCAGCAGGTTCTCGATCTCTTGCGGATAGATGTTCACCCCGCCCGAAATGATCATAAAGCTTTTGCGATCGGTCAGGAACAGATAGCCGTCTTCATCGACCTTGCCGATATCCCCAAGACTGGTCCAGCCATGTTGATTCGTAGCATCTTGAGTCTTTGCAGGATCGTTGTGATAGCGAAACTGGCCGCCGCCTTCGAAAAACACCTGGCCCTCGGTGCCGGGCGGAACTTCGTTGCCATGTTCATCGCAAATGCGGATCGTGCCAACCAAAGCGCGGCCGACCGAACCCGGGCGGCCCAGCCATTCCTGGCTGGAGATGTACGTAAACCCATTGCCTTCGGTACCGGCGTAATATTCGAGCAGAATGGGCCCCCACCAATCGATCATCGCTTTTTTGACGGGCACTGGGCATGGCGCGGCGGCATGGACGGCGGCGCTGAGGGTTGAGACATCATAACGGCTGCGTGTTTCTTCGGGTAGCTTGAGCAGACGCACGAAATGCGTGGGAACCCATTGGCTGGCGGTGATCTTGTAGCGCTCAATCGCTTCGAGCGCTTTTTCTGGATCAAATTTTTCCATACAGATGACAGTGCCGCCCAGTCGCTGAACCCCCATCGACCAGCGCAGCGGGGCTGCGTGATAGAGCGGCGCAGGGGACAGATAGACCGTGTCTGACGAAAACCCGAAGACCCCGATCGTGAGTTTGACGAGCGACGGCGAATCGCCAATCGCAGGTTCCTCTGGCAAGGGCATGCGCACGCCCTTGGGCTTGCCGGTGGTGCCCG
>JBBRXQ010000521.1:0-2165 GCA_038238515.1 Sphingomonadales bacterium
AGGCGCAGATCGAGGGCTTTTTGATCAACAATCAAACGCCCAAAGCAACTCTTAGAACTGTGTCAACTTCGTCAACCAGACCGCATTTTCGGCTTAGTTTTGGGGGCTCGCAACTTGGGCCGCGCTATCTGCCCCGGCCCGCCCGGCAAGGTAATTGACCGCCGATTCAAGGTCGTCCTGGCTCAGCGCGCCGGCGCCCATGATCGTCTCGCCAGTCTTGTTGTTGCGCACCGCGATCGCCGGGGTGCCGCTGATCCGCGCTGCCTCGCCATCGTCGATCTCGGCCTTGATCCGCGCGGCGATGGCGGGGGATTTAGTGCAGGCGGCAATCGCGCCGGGGTTTTTCGCGCCCGATGCGGCGGCGAGCGAGGTGGCGGCGGCCAGATTGCCATCCGCACCTTTGCCATCTGGGGGCGCAATGCCCTTGCCGTTCCCGCCACTCAGCGCCAGCCAGCCGCTCATGAACTTGTAAAAACCCGCCGCGCCCGCCTGATCGGCAACACACAGTGCGGCGGCCGAGGCCAGCACCGCATTGGGGCCATGAAACGACAAAGGATAAAGCCGCACCGCCAGATTAAGCTTGCCGCCCGAACCATCCACCACCCGCTCGGGCGTTTGTCCAAAAACCTTGCAATAGGGGCATTCGGGATCAAGCCACACAATCATGCTGAAATCGGCCTTCGCCGCGCCATAAACCCGGTCGCTCGCGCCGATCGCCGTCACCTGCGGCGCCTCAACCCAGCCGGAATCGCCCAATTGCGCCTGCGCTGCGCCCGAAAAGCAAGCCAGAGCAGCGCAGCCAAGCAGCGTTCGCATCAGCGGGATCATGACACAGGTCCTTATTGCGGAGCAGGGCGCGCCTAATCCGCCCCTCTCATGCTTAAGATGAAAGCGCAATGAACGCCGCACTTCCCGGGATGGGGGCTTCCACAAATCACGCCGATCTATATACAATGGGATATAGCATACGAAAGAAACGCCGTGATCCGCTCCGTGTTCAAATCCGCCGTGTTTGGCCTGCTGCTGCCGGTGCTGCTCTTGGCCGCCAGCCCGCCCGCCTTGGCGCAATCGCGCGGTCCGCTGGTTTTGGCGGCGTCCAGCCTGCAAGAAGCGATGACCGCCGCCGCCGATGCCTGGGCCGCGCGCCGTCATCCCCGCCCGGTGGTATCCTTCGCCGCCTCCTCCGCGCTCGCCCGTCAGGTGGAGGCAAAGGCACCCGCCGATCTGTTCGTCTCGGCGGACGAGGAGTGGATGAACTATGTCGAGCAAAAGGGCCTGATCGCGCCGAAAACGCGCGTGTCGTTCCTCTCAAACCAGCTGGTGCTGGTCGGCCCCGCCGCCGCGCGGCTGCGGCGATTGCCCATCCGTCCCGGCTTCCCGCTGGCCCGCGCGCTGGCGGGCGGTAGGCTGGCGATGGCCGATCCCGATGTCGTTCCCGCCGGGCGCTATGGCAAAGCCGCGCTCACCCGGCTCGGCGTTTGGCCATCGGTGGAGGGCAGCGTGGCGCGCGCCGAAAATGTGCGCGCGGCGCTGGCGCTGGTGGCGCGCGGCGCCGCGCCGCTGGGCGTGGTTTACCTCACCGATGCGCGCGCCGAACCCGCCGTGCGTGTGCTCGGCGTATTCCCAGCCGGGTCGCACATCCCGATCACCTATCCGCTCGCCCGGCTCACCGCTTCGGCCAATCCCGACGCGGAGCGCTTTCGCCGCTTCCTGATCTCGCCCGATGGCAAAGCAATCTTCCGCCGCTACGGCTTCATTCCGCGCTGATGTTTTTGCTCTCAGCGGAAGAATGGGGCGTCGTCACGCTCTCGGCGCAGGTCAGCATTGTCGCGGTCGCCGCCGCGCTGCCGATAGCCTTTGGATTGGCGTGGCTCTTGGCGCGCGGCCGATTTCGCGGCAGAATGCTGCTTGATGCGGCGGTGCACCTGCCGCTGGTCTTGCCGCCGGTGGTGATCGGCTGGGCACTGCTGATCGCGTTTGGCCCCGATGGCCCTGCCGGGCGCGCCCTCTCGGCGCTGTTTGGAATCACACTGCTGTTCCGCTGGACCGGCGCAGCGCTTGCGGCGGCGGTGATGGCCTTGCCCTTGATGGTCCGCGCCATGCGGCTCTCGCTCGAAGCGGTCGATCCCCGGCTTGAACAAGCCGCGCGCACGCTGGGCGCGGGG
>JBBRXQ010000522.1:0-2157 GCA_038238515.1 Sphingomonadales bacterium
CGAGGTGATCGAGCGGTTTGACGAGCTGGCCGTGGCCACCCGGCATATGGAATTCTTCGTCTTTCCTTATGCCGACGATGTGATCTTCAAAACGCTGCATCCCGCTGCTCCTGAGGGCGAATTTAAGGACGGTAATGACATCGATGAGAGCATTTTCCGCTTCATTTGCGATTTGGGCGATAGGGCCAATTTCCTGATCCCAGCGTTGCAGAAATTCATGATGAAAATGTCGGGCAAGGCCAGCCGCCGCGTTGGGCCTGCTTACAAAATCTTTCCATCGGAGCGCACGATCCGTTTTGAGGAAATGGAGTATGAATTGCCGCGCGCGCATGGCCTGCCCACTTTGCTCGATGCGATCGCGCATATCCGCCGACGCAAGCTGCCCATCGCGTTCCCGTTTGAATTCAGGCTGGCCGCCGCCGATGATATCTGGATGAGCCCATTTAGCTTTGGCGAGGGCGCCTCTGTATCGTTTCACCAATATGCCAAAATGCCATGGCAGGGTGTGTTTGCCGAAATCGAGCCGGTGTTTCAGGCAGGGGGCGGGCGGCCGCATTGGGCCAAGCGCCACACGCTGAGCGCAGCGGATGTGCACCGCCTTTATCCGCGCACGCCGCAGTTCTTATCGGTGCGCGAACAGGCGGATCCAGAACAGAAATTTGCCAACAGCCACATGGCCGCGCTGTTTGGCCTGAGCAGCATCAGCAAGGCGAAAGCGGCATGAACGACACCGAATTGCACGGCCATCTGATTGGCCGCCAAGGATCACGGCGCGATTTGAACACACCGGTGCTGATCATTGAGCTTGGCGCACTTGACCGCAATATTGCGGCTATGGCGAAATTCGTTAAGGGGCACGGGCTGAACTTGCGGCCACACGCCAAGACGCACAAGAGCCCCGATATCGCCAAGCGCCAGATCGCCGCTGGCGCGATCGGCATTTGCTGCGCCAAGCTGGGCGAAGCCGAAGCGCTGGCTGATGGCGGCGTGACCAGCGGCCTGCATATTACCTCGCCGGTGGTATCTGCGCCGGCGATTGCGCGGTTGCTCGTGCTCAATGCCCGCACCGCTGGCATGATGTGTGTGGTCGACAATGCAGTGAATGTGGCAGCGCTGGGTGCGGCAGCCGCTGGCGGAAAGCCGCTGAGCGTGGTGATTGACGTTGACCCCGGCATCCGGCGCACCGGAGTTCCTTCTGCAGAGGCTGCGGTTGCGGTGCTGGCCGCGATCCGCGCCGAACCGGCGCTGCATTATGCCGGAGTGCAATATTATTGCGGCATGGAGCAGCATATGGCCGCCTATGCCGACCGAGCGGCGGCGATGGACGCCAAGGCAGGCTTTCTGCGCGGGGTGATCGCCGCGCTAACCGCTGTTGGAGGCGCGCCGGCCATCGTGACCGGCGGCGGGACGGGCACGCACCGGATCGATCCCGAACTGGGGCTGTTTACCGAGCTACAGACCGGATCCTATGTCTTCATGGACGATCAATATCTCGATTGCGACCTGACCGACGGGAGCGGCGCGCCGTTTGAAAACGCGCTGATGATCGACGCGCGCGTGGTCAGCGCCAACAGCCCCGGCATGGTGACCATTGATGCGGGGTTCAAGGCATTTTCCACTGATGCCGATCCGCCCCGGCTGCTTGCTGGCGCGCCAGCGGGGAGCAAATACTTCTTTATGGGCGACGAGCATGGCGCGGTGGTGATCGGCGAAGGCGAGCGTCCTGCGCTAGCAGACCTGATGACGCTGACGGCGCCGCATTGCGACCCGACCGTGAACTTATACGATACCTATCATGTTGTGGACGGCGACACGCTAAAGGCGCTTTGGCCGGTGGCCGGGCGCGGCCGGTCGCGCTGAGGGCATTCGCCCAAGAGCCGGCTTGTCGCGGCGGGCGGAGAGTGTCATCCTTTGCCCTGGGCGGGATTTGTGCTGCTCCAATGGGGGGAGACCTAAGTGGCGACTATTGCCGCACATCGGCAGATTAGCGCGCGGCGCGCACCGCATCCACTTTGGGTGCGCTGGCTTCATTGGATCATGGCGGGCGCTGTCACCACCCTTGCTGTGTCTGGTGCGGTTATCTTGGCGTCGCATCCGCGCCTTTATTGGGGCGAGACGGGCAACGACATGATACCCGCGCTGATCGAATTGCCGATC
>JBBRXQ010000523.1:0-2157 GCA_038238515.1 Sphingomonadales bacterium
TCGACCCCCGAAAGTTGGGCTGGAGCACGGCATATCCCCGACTCGCAATATATTGGGCCATGTAATCCCACGATGCGATGTCCTGCCCCCAAGGTCCGCCATGCGGCATCATCACGATAGGCAGTTTTTTAGCCTCTCGCCCGGCAGGCAAGGTTAGGATCGCTTCAATGTCCAGCCCGTCGCGGGCCTTGTAATGTATCACCTTTACTGGGCCGAGCTTACGACTGCCGATGGATCGGCTGTAGTATCCAAGCCGCACTATTTTCTCGGCGTTGCGGCTAAAATAATACAGTGCACCGGGTGTGTTGGGCGCAGCTAGGTTAATCAGCATGGACTGCCGGTCTGCGCTCATGCTGATGATATGCGCTGTGCTGCCCGTCACAGACTTGTCAAACGCAGCTTGAAGTTCGGCTAATTCTGGATCGAGCCAGCGGATGTGCCCAGAAACCTCGCTGGTGCTAACTCCAAGCAAACTGGCACCATCAGCAGAGAGCCTAGTTCCATCAATTTCAGCGGCCTCGGGCGCGAGGTAAACCTCTTTCACATTTTCCAAAGTATTCAGATCGACTTCGAAGATACCTTCACGACCAGCATCATTGGTGCGCACCGCCAGCGCATGATCACCGCCGGGCAGAAACATAAAAGGGCGCAGCAAGCTTTGGTCTTTTCGCGCATTGGCGCGGGCAATCTCATGAAACAGGCCTTTGCCCGCTTCCCCGCGGTAGACAAGGCGGAACGTTCGTCTGGAATCTTCATACCCCTCGCCCGTTCGCACCACGCCGTTGCCATCGGCAGACCAATCCGCGATGCCAGCGCGCGAAGGCAAGACTTCGCGCGCCCCTGCCCGTTGCAACATTAACCCGGTGCACCGTCGGGAAAAATCCATCATCTAAATAGAATGAATGTTGCGCCGAAACCAGAATTTCATCGGTGCCATCGCGCGGTATCCACAGCACATCGGCGGCGTTCTGCCCCTGCAAATTCCACAGCAGCTTGGTCACTTTGGAGTTGGTCGTATCGATCGAGATTAGCCGTGATATATACGTGCGATCGGACAGCGCTACCGTTGGAAGCAATGCCACAAGACCCACGAGCACATGCCGATCGTTCACCCAGCGCAACCATTGCACTTCGGTGCCATCAATCGTGCCAATAACGATTGGCGGCTTGCCGCCTGCCAAGGTGACAATGCCAAGGGCCTGCTCGGTCCCAATGCCGAGCTTGCCAGCGATCCGTGTTCCATCGGGCGAGAGCTGTGCCCCTTCAAAAAACGGGATGTCGGCAAATGCTTCGGCGCCAAGCACCTGCTCTGCCACTGGCGCGCGACTGGGCGCGGCAGGAGCCGGATTTTGCGCAGCGCTGGGAAACGCTGCAAGACAGCAGGCCGCTCCGACCAGAACCTTTAGAATGGTTAGTTTCATGCGCGCCCCTTGTCGGCAGCACATTATGGGCTTGTCGCAACATCTCAAGCCGCAAATGATCGCTCGCACTGTTTTGGTGACAGTTCATGCGTCTTGCAAAGGCATGGCGCGCATTGCCCGCAAAGTCCGCTTGTTCCTTAGCCCGGTTTCGCTAAGTACTACTTGGTAATCGCAGCCAAAACTTAGCTAGGAATGCCCGATGGCGACCTTCACGCTCCCTAAGAATTCGAAGACCTCTGGAAAAGCCCGTCATCATGCGTCGCCCACCCAGGGCCGCATCCGCCAATTCAAGGTTTACCGCTACGATCCAGATAGCGGCGAGAACCCACGTTACGACACTTTTGATGTTGATCTCGATCAATGCGGGCCGATGCTGCTCGATGCGCTGATCAAGATGAAGGGCGAAGGCGATCCCACGCTCACCTTCCGCCGTTCTTGCCGCGAGGGCATTTGCGGATCGTGCGCGATGAACATCAATGGGCGCAACGGGCTCGCCTGCACCACCGCGATCAGCGATCTGAAAGGCGATGTGCGCATCACGCCGCTGCCGCACATGGAGGTGATCAAAGACCTTGTCCCCGATTTCACACATTTTTATGCGCAATACGCCTCAATCCGGCCATGGCTGCAGACTGTATCGCCCACGCCATCGGGCAAGGAGCGCTTGCAAAGCCCCGAGCAGCGCGAAAAGCTCGATGGGCTGTATGAATGCATTCTGTGCGCCTGCTGCTCTACA
>JBBRXQ010000524.1:0-2146 GCA_038238515.1 Sphingomonadales bacterium
GCAAGCTGAGAGAGCCAGCGTGCTAACCGCTACGCCCATCACCAAAAACCCAAAACGGCTCTTCGATACTGTCTTCATTTTGTCGTTCCTCTTTGCTGCAAACTCGTTGAACATGACCACTTTAGGCCTGCTGCACATGTTTGGCTGTCTGTCCTTACCGCAAAAATTATCAAAGAACGAGCGTCCCAGAAAGGTATTTTTTAAGGCGCACCCGCTGCCGTTCTAAATGCCTGCGAACCATGAAAAGCCCACGCTTAGCCCGCTCAGATTCTCAAGCGGATCAAACTTCTCGGTCACCACGATGCGGCGCAGGAATTTAACGCTTTTGTAGCCAAGCTGGGTTTCCACCCGCGCGCGCAGCGGCGCGCCATGGCCTTCCGGCAGCATCTGCCCGTTCATGCCATAAGCAAGGATAGTTTGCGGATGCAGCGCATCGACCATGTCGATCCCCTCCGCCACCGCGTCGTAGGCGTATAATTGCACATAGCGCGCATTGGGGCGCACGCCGACCGCCTCCAGCACCGTGCGCAGCGGCACCCCGGTCCATTCGGCAATCGCCGACCAGCCTTCCTCGCAGGTATGCTTGGTGATTTGAGTGCGGCGGGCCAGCGCCTGAAGATCGGCCACTGCAAACGATCCGGGCCGGTTCACCGCGCCCTCAACCGTCAGCCGCCAATCGGCAAAGTCCGCTTTGCGCAGTTTTGCATAAGCATCGCCAAATTCGGAACTGTAGAACGGGCCGTTTTCATTGGCCGGATCGGTTGAGCCAATCGCCACGATGGAGGAAATCT
Source organism: Sphingomonadales bacterium (assembly GCA_038238515.1). Lineage (GTDB taxonomy): Bacteria > Pseudomonadota > Alphaproteobacteria > Sphingomonadales > Sphingomonadaceae > Novosphingobium. Next base: position 792 of record JBBRXQ010000524.1, read on the forward strand.
GGCTGCGATCATATTCGCGCACCAGCCCAGCCTTGGGGATCAGCAGGCGTTGGGCCTTATAAGTCAGCCAGTCGCCCATGCGCAGCAAATTACCATAGGTCGGCGGCTCGGCGGAGGAGCAACCGCCCAGCGAAAGCCCCGCCGCGCCGGCGCCCGCGCCCACCAGCCCCTTGATCAGCGCACGCCGATCCATTGTGTTGTCGCCGCTCATCAGCGCGCCCTTCCTAAAATCATCGCAGCAAGGTGGCGGCGCGGGCCAGACAGCAAAACCATCGCCACATGCACCAGAATAAACAGAAAGATCATCGCAAACCCGGCAAAGTGGATCGTGCGCGCGGATTGTGACCCGGTAAACAGCTCCATCAGCCCGGTAGCCGCGCCGATCTGCGGCGACATCGCCAGCCCGGTCAAGACCATCAGCGGCAGAAACAGCAGCACCACGCTGCTATAAGCTATCTTCTGAAGCGGCCCATAAGGCGGGCCTGCTTTGGCCGGAATTCGCAGCGCCGCATGGTCCGCCACATCTTGCGCCAGCGCGGCGGGCGCTAGATCGGCTGATTTGGGCACGATCACCCGGCGCAAGTGCCCAGTGAACGTTCCAGTGAAAATATACGCGCCGCCCGCAACAACCATGATCCATGCGCAGAGAAAATGCAGACTGCGGCCCCAGCCGTTCTGGTTGAAAATGTCATACGTTCGTGCCGCCGAGATCGCCCCATTGGGCGCGGCGCGGAAGGGGACAGCAGGCTCCCAGCCGCCGTGCCGATAATTCCTGCTGATCGGCAATTCGATCAGCGCGGGCATCATGTCGTTGCCCGTCTCGCCCCAATAAAGGCGCGGATGCGACGCCAGGATCACCGAACCAGACACAGCAAGGGTGATGACAGCGCCCGCCATGATCCAATGAAGCCAGCGCACCCAAAGTGGATGCGGCGCGCGCCGCGCGCTAATCTGCCAATGTGCGGCAATCGACGCCACTTAGGTCTCTCCCATTGGAGCAGCACAAATCCTGCCCAGAGCAAAGAATGACACTCTCCGCCCGCCGCGACAAGCCGACTCTTGGGCGAATGCCGTCAGCGCGATCGCCCGCGCCCGGCCACCGGCCACAGCGCCTTCAGCGTATCGCCGTCCACAACATGATAGGTATCGTATAAGTTCACCGTCGGGTCGCAATGCGGCGCTGTCAGCGTCATCAGGTCTGCCAGCGCAGGACGCTCGCCTTCGCCGATCACCACCGCGCCATGCTCATCGCCCATAAAGAAATATTTGCTCCCCGCTGGCGCGCCAGCAAGCAGCCGGGGCGGATCGGCATCAGTGGAAAATGCCTTGAACCCCGCATCAATGGTCACCATGCC
>JBBRXQ010000525.1:0-2141 GCA_038238515.1 Sphingomonadales bacterium
CCGCCGCATCGTGCTGCGTGCCAGCCGGGCGACAAGCGGTAGCAGCCCGGAATAACTGGCGTGATCATAAGTTGATCCGCTGCCCAATTCTGCGCGCAGACGCCGGTGCGCTTCAGCCAGCGCATGATAGGGCAAGCTGGGCAGCAAGTGGTGCAGCGCATGATAGCGCAGGCCAACTGGCGCCCATAGCGCTGCCAATGGCGAAGGCGGGGGCACATTGACCGAATCGAGAAACTGTCCGGTCACGGTCATCACTTCGCCGTCATTCTGCCACAAGTGCGCCACCAAAGTGCGCGTTTGATTGAGCACCGCGACACCGGCGACAATCACCAGCGCGATCAGCAGAGGCCGCCAGCTATGCGTTGCAGACCACCCCAAGACGAACCACGCCCAAGCGCAAGCTCCAGCTTCCTGCCAGCGCACCATCGCTGCAAAATCGCCTTCGGGTGGGCGGCGGCGGAACACAGGATTGATCTCCAGCGCAGAAAACCGCTCCCACACCAGCATGCGCAAGCGCGGCACAGCAATCCCCAGCGGCACCATGACAGCGGACCTGACGAGCAAGGCGATTGGTAATAGAATCGCCACAAGGATGAACAGCGGCAGGGTCCACGGCTTCATCAGCGCGAGGGGCAGATACTCGGGATCTTCGACCGTGCCATAGCGGGTGCGCGCGTGATGCAAGGTATGCACGCCTTCATACATGAACGAGGGGGTGAGCAGCGGGATGCCAACCAAGATATTCCAAGCAAAACGAAAGCCGGGCAGCGCGGTTTTGTGAATATGGGTAAGCTCGTGAATAAACAGCAGCGCGCGATAAAGCGCTGCTGCAGACAGAAGCCCGCACAGCACCGCGAGCACAGGATTGCTTAGCATGATTGCACCGATCAGCGCGCCATAGCCAACCAGCGCTGAGCCAAGCATATCGGGCCAATAGCGATCGCCCCGCGCGGTAGAGATATCGCGGGTAAGCTCCACCGCGGCGCGCAGCATGGCTTTGTCATCGGCAATGCGCGTAATGCGCTGGCTGGCCGCTCCCAAACTTTTTGGTCCCAAACTCTCTGCGTCTTGATAAGTGGTGCCCGAAGCAATCATACTCTGTTCCCAATCGATCGGGGCCAAGGCCAAACGATCTTCTGCGCAATCTCAATCTCTGACCAATCCGTGCCCCAGCCGCTTGACAATTTGCCGGGCTCAGCCGCAGGTCGATAGGTGCATGCGTACATCCAAACAAAGGCAACATAGTGGCTGACCTACAAGGCCGCAAAGGCGAAATAGTGATAACACCAGTAACCGACAAGAAAGCGCGCGCTGTCTTTGTCGATCTGGCATATCGTCTCAATGCCTCAGACCCGCATTGGGTGCCGCCGCTGCGCATGGAGGCACAAGAACTTGTCACTCCGGGCAAGAACCCCTTTTTCGAACATGCCGACGTTCAGCTGTTTCTGGCGCATCGCGGAAGCGAAGCGGTCGGCCGCATTTCTGCGCACATCGATCATCTGGCGATAGCCACCGATCCGGCGCAGGGCATGGGGCCGGGCGCAGGAAACTGGGGCCTGCTCGAAGCCGCAGACGAAGCCGCCGCGCACGCGCTGATCGCCGCCGCCGAAGAATGGCTGCGGGCCAAAGGTATGGACCGCGTGCTGGCGCCGCTGTCGATGTCGATTTGGGAGGAGCCGGGCCAATTGACCAAGGGGTTTGATCACTCACCCACCGTGATGATGGGCCATCAGAGCGAGCGGTATCAGCACTATATCGAGGCGTTTGGCTATGTGCCCGCCAAACAGTTGCTGACCTATGATCTCGATATCACCAAATCCTTTCCGCCGCTGATCGAACGTATCGTTGCCTCGGGCGAGAAAAACGCCAAAATCCGAATTCGCGGCGTCGATAAAAGCAAGTTCGATGCCGAGGCTAGGCTCATTCTCGATATCCTGAACGATGCATGGTCCGATAACTGGGGCTTCGTCCCGTTCACCGACACCGAGATTGCCTATGCGGGCAAAAAGTTCAAACCGATCGTACGCGAAGATCTGATCATGGTGGCCGAATATGAAGGCGAGCCGGTGGCCTTCATGATGACGCTTCCCGATCTCAACGAAGCGATCAAGCCGATGAACGGAAAACTTTTTCCGTTCGGC
>JBBRXQ010000526.1:0-2134 GCA_038238515.1 Sphingomonadales bacterium
GGCGTCACTCCGGTCGGGCTACGCCCTCCCTGCATGACGCCCCATATCGGCAGTTCAACCAAGCAACCGGCAGACGATCCACTTATCCGTTGCCGATCCCTGTGCAGACAAACCGAGCCACCTCTCGCTTCCATCAAGCTTTTGTAACCGAGTGACGGTAGCTTTGCTTGCTTGGCGGCATCCCTGGGTAAATCGCGATTAAACGGGCCTGCAGCAAATGCAGCCGGGATCGTCACTGTGAAGATCGTGGGCAGCGGCGACTTTTGCGCAAGCATTTTGAGTGTTGCACTATCGAGCAGTCCGGTCACTGGAAGGTGATTTGCTTCCTGAAACCCGCGCAATGCCTGCTTGAACGAAGCGCCTTCTTTCCCATCGATAACCCCTCCTGAAAATCCGAGGCGGTCCAATCTCACCTGCGCATCAAGCACAGGCGGCGCAGCGGGTGGCAAAGCGCGATCAGCCACTTCTCTAAAAGCCATAACATCTGCCGCGCCCGCTTTATCACGGTTCTGATCTGCGCGGCTCTGATCTGCCGTGCGCCCCTCCCCGTCATTTGCCTGCTGAGTGCAAGCAGCCAAAGTTGTCACCGCAATTGCCAGCGCCCAAAATTTCATAGAATACAATCCGTTGCTCGCCCCGTTCTCTATCACAACTCATTAGGCGCCAAATGGTTGCGCCCAAGGTTAGTTCCGAAAAACTTCGGTCAAACAATAGATCGCCGATTTATGCGCCAAACTACGCTCTCAGGTTATCAGCGCTTGAAGCGTGGGAATGCGATCTGCTTCATTTGCAGGTTTATCGCGGCGAATGCGCGAGATGCGGGGAAAGCGCATCGCAAGACCCGACTTATGGCGCTTGCTGGCATGGATCGAATCAAACTTCACTTCGAGAACGAGTGATTTTTCAACCTCGCGCACCGGACCAAACCGGGCGAGCGTGTTGGCCCGCACAAATTTGTCGAGCCACACTAGCTCTTCGTCGGTGAATCCCGAATATGCCTTGCCGACCGGCAGAAGTTCGCCGTTTTCGGTCCAGCAGCCGAAAGTGTAATCGGAATAAAAACTTGCCCGCCGCCCATTGCCGCGCTGCGCATACATCATCACACAGTCGGCGGTTAGCGGGTCACGCTTCCATTTATACCATAGCCCGGTGACACGGCCCGCGACATAAGGGCTATCGAGCCGTTTGAGCATCAGGCCTTCGATGCTGGCATCGCGCGCACCAAGCCTGAGCTCTTCGAGCTCTGCAAAGCTATGCCCACTAAGCGGAACCGACAGGTCGAAGTGGGATGCAGGCAAACCGGCAACGAAACGTTCAAGTCGCGGGCGGCGGTGCGCAAGCGGAAGCGCGCGAACATCCTCCTTGCCATCATACAATAGATCATAGAGCCGCACGAATGCGGGGCTTTCAGCGAGCATTTTTGCCGATACCTGTTTGCGCCCCAATCGCTGCTGCAGGGCGTTGAAACTACCTGCTTCGCCGCCTTGCGCATCGCCCCGCACCAGCAATTCGCCATCGACGACCCCGACAGCGCCGAAATGTTGGGCAATTTCTGGAAATGCTGCCGAAACATCGTCGCCTCCCCGGCTGAACAACCGGGTTTCGCTGCCCGTCCCTGCAATTTGCACACGGATGCCGTCCCATTTCCATTCGGCCTGCCAGCCGTCAAGGCTGGGCAACGCGGTCTCAAGCGGGTGGGCCAGCATGAATGGTCTGAAATAGGCGCGCGTTTCCAAATTTGGCCGCTCGCCGCGCTGCTCTGCCCAGTCAAACAATTCGGTATAGGGCGGCGAGAGCGCGTGCCACACCTCCTCCACATCCTCGACCTTGAGGTCAAACGCCTGAGCAAACGCGGTTTTTGCCAGTCGCGTCGAAATTCCAATGCGCAAGCCGCCCAATGCCAATTTGAGCAGAGCATAGCGCTCGCTGGCATTGAACCGGTCGAGCAGGGCGGCAAGCACCGTGCCAACGGTCTGGCGGGTTGCCTGTTGCAGCTGCTCAACCACCGCTGACAAAGACAAAGCGCTCAACGCCGCTCCCCCTCGCGCCGGCCAGATCATGGCCACCGTTTCGGCTGTATCGCCGACATAGTCGCGGCTCAGCTTGAGCAACACAGGATCAACCCGCACTGCAA
>JBBRXQ010000527.1:0-2129 GCA_038238515.1 Sphingomonadales bacterium
AAAGTGCTCGGGATAATCGGCGCTCAGGCTTTCCATGATCAGTTCAAGCGTATCCCACTCGGCATCAATCATATGCGGAAGAACTTGGCACCGGCTCGGATCCGCCGCCAGCGCGACGGCCCGCTCGGCGCATTCGGCAATATAATGCTCGTCCACATCAAACGCGACTGCAAACGCGCCGCCCATCTGGCTGCGCGTATGCGGCTCCATATTGATGCCGTACATGTATTCATCTTTGTCGAACGGGAACGGGAACCGCAAGATCGCGCCGTCGCTATTGGCATAGCGAAAATCGCCCTGAAAGGTTTCGTCAGGCTTAAACGCAACGGTCATATCGGCATGATTTCCTTCACATATCCAGGACAAGCGTATCGCCGCGCGCGCGGCTGACGCAGGGCATCACAATCTTGCCCGAACGGCGCTCATCCGCGCCCAGGTAATGGTCGCGGTGCTCAAGCTCGCCGCCGCGCACCGCCACCGCGCATACGCCGCATGCCCCGCCCCGGCACAGCGACGCCGCATCAATCCCCGCCGCCTCGATCGCCTCCAGCATCGTCTGATCGGCGGCAACCGCGATCCGCGCGCCCGTAGAGCCAATCGTCAGCGTGAACGGCTCACCACCAGCCGCGCCAAAATCCTCGCGGTGAACATGGCTGCCCGGCCAGCCAAGCGCAGCCGCCTGCGCCGCCACCGCATCCATCAGCGCGGTCGGCCCGCATGAGTAGACATGTGTGCCCAGCGGTTGCGCAGCCAGCACCGCCGCCGCATCAAACCCGCCGCGCCCGGCATGAACATAAACAGCTTCGCCCGGCTGCGCGCCGATCAGCGCGGCGAACGCAGGAGCATCATCAGCCGCACAAATCTGGTGCAATTCAAACCGCCCCCCGCGCGCGCGCAGATGCGAGGCGAACGCCAGCACCGGAGTAATGCCAATCCCGCCGCCTACCAGCAAGACCTTCCTCGCCTGACTGTGCAGCGCAAACAGATTGTGCGGCACGCTCGCCTCCAGCGTATCGCCCAAACCCAAGGCATCGTGAATGTAACGCGATCCCCCACGCGAACGATCGGTTCGCCGCACAATCAGCATATAGCCGCGCTCAGGGTCGGCGCTGACCACGGTGTAAGAATTCTTGAACGGTCGGGAATGTCCACGCACCGGCAGGCTCAGCGTGATATGCGCGCCCGCAGCCGCGGGCGGCAACCGCCCACCATCAGCAGCGACCAGCGTCAAGCGGCGCAACGTCGGCGAAATCGCCTCCACCAACGCCACGCGCAGCGCGAGCACCGGCCGGTCCATCATGAGGTCAATTCCTCAAGCGGAATCGTCTCGCCCGGCACTTCGGCATCGATCTGCACCCCCATGAACGCATTGTTGTGCCGCGAGAAATGATCGCGCACAAACAATTGCGCGCCGCAGCCGCCGCAAGTGATGAGGTTGGTGGTCACCGCCACGTTGAGCGTGCGGCAATGCACGCAGACCACGCGGCGCGCGGGCTTGCCCACTGCATAAAGCTGATATTCCTCTCGCCCCATGCCCGCCGCGCTGGCGCAGGCTGCCACATCCCAGCAGAAATGCTCCGAGCCCACCGCATAGATCCGCAGCCCCATAGTCTCGCGCGCCAACCGGTGGCGCAGCAAATCGAGCATCTGGCGGGCCGAGCGAAAATGCTGCGCGCCGCTCCCGGCCAAGGGCGCTGGCATTGCCTGTGAATGCCCACTAACGCTCCATGTTTCCCGGAAATCAGCAGCGCTAACACCCGCCGCAAAAACCTCTGCCGGAAGCGCTGCGCTTTCGACCACCAACAGATGCGCGCGGCCCGCGCGGTTAAGCACAAGCGGGGTATAAATCGGCCGGCTCTTGATATCCTGTCTGCTCATCGCGGCACGGTATTAGGTAATCGCAAGACAAAAAGCATTGAGAAACTCCGCAACGAAGCGCCGCGTAAACTTTCCCAACAGGAAAGAAACTTGTCAACGAGGTAATTTGCTCCTCGACACCCCCAACCCACGTTGATAATTTCGAAGCAGCGCGAGAATACGCGAACCCACCCCATGCAAAAGAGGTTTTCCATGCCCCTGCCCTGGCGCCATTCCGCCCTTGCCAGCCGCCACATCGCGCTCGGCTCCGC
>JBBRXQ010000528.1:0-2102 GCA_038238515.1 Sphingomonadales bacterium
CGATCAGGCGGCATTGATTGCCGCAGCGGCGGCAGGGCCCCTGATCCCAGTCTATGTGCTCGATGATGAAACACCTAGCCACCGGCGCATGGGCGCGGCTTCGCGGTGGTGGCTGCATCATAGCTTGATCAGCCTAAATGCCGCGTTGCAGGCGCGCGGTTCAAAGCTAGTTTTGCGGCGCGGACGATGCGAGGATGTTTTGACTGCAATCGCGCGTGAGACTGGGGCCACAACCGTCCACTGTATAGCGCATTATGAGCCGTGGTGGCGCAATGCCGAGCGTGCGGTGGGCAGAGTGCTCGATCTGCGCTCTCATGAGGGCAATACTCTCGTGCCCCCAGGCACTGTGCTCAGTGGATCTGGCACACCATACCGAATTTTTACGCCATTTTGGCGCGCGCTCAGCCATCATCTGCCGCCGCCTCCGCCGCTGCCCGCTCCGGAAGTGCTGCATGCGCCCCTAATATGGCCCGCGTCTGATGATCTCGCAGAGTGGCAGTTGCTGCCAACGCGCCCCGATTGGGCCGCTAGTTTTCGCGCCGAGTGGACCCCCGGCGAAGCAGGAGCGCATGCCCGGCTCGAAGCTTTTGCCCCGCGCGCCGCGCGATACGGAGAGGCGCGTAATTTTCCCTCGCAGGCGGGCACATCACGGCTTTCGCCGCATCTGCATTTTGGAGAGATTTCGCCGGCAACAGCGTGGCATGCCTCCGCTGACGCAGGCGGCTCGGTCAGCATCTTTCAAAGCGAACTTGGCTGGCGTGACTACGCCCAAAACGTGATCCTGCAATTTCCAGACTATGGCTCGCAGCCCGCGCGGGAGGCCTTTTCGCGTTTAGCCTGGCGTGATGCTCCCGCCGATCTTGAGGCATGGCAACAGGGCCGCACCGGGTATCCGATCGTCGATGCCGGGATGCGCGAACTGTGGGCAACAGGATGGATGCATAACCGCGTGCGAATGATCACTGCGAGTTTCTTGATCAAGCACCTGCTGATCGATTGGCGCGAAGGCGAACGTTGGTTCTGGGACACGCTGGTTGATGCCGACTATGGCTCAAACGCAGTGAATTGGCAGTGGAACGCAGGGTCAGGCGTCGATTCGAATATGTTCGTGCGGATTATGGCACCGCTTACCCAGTCTTCTAAGTTTGAAGCTGCGGATTATATCCGTCGCTGGGTGCCCGAACTTGCGCACTTGAGCGATGACAAAATTCACGATCCGCCAATTCCGCCGCGTGGCTATCCGGCCAAAATCATCCAACATGCGCAGGGCCGCACCCGCGCGCTTGCCGCGTTTGCCGAGATGCGGGACAATTAACGCGGCGTGGTTGCCCTGAGGCAGACTTGACGGCATAGCGGCGCAATGAACGCGCAGGCGCCCGGAAGGGGTGGGCAACTTGGTGCGGGCACTTTGCCTGTAACCGCCTCGGGCGGGTTTTTCGCCCGATTGTGTGTCGGGCGCGTTGATCGCGTCCTTGCGCGGATCGATATTGGCCTTCAGCATGGCTCGCTTCTTCTGCATCTTCCCGGCAACACATCGCGCCTGCTGGGAGGGCGCGGAGATGGCCCTGCGGCTGAAATTACAATCCATGCTTGGCGGGCAATCGTGCGGTTTGCGATTGGCGGGTCGATCGGCTTTTACCAGTCGTACGAAGCGCGTGAATGGGATAGCCCAGATGCGCCGACACTATTTTCGCTGATTATGCGCAATGCGGTTCATCTGGGCGATACCTTGCGCGCCAAAGGACCTTGGCGGATTGCAGCGATAATCTTCCACTTTCTTCGCCGGAATAGCCGCAAAGGTGCCCAACATAACATCGCCGCGCACTATGACCTTGGTAACGATTTTTATGCGCAGTGGCTCGATCCGACGATGAGCTATTCAGGCGCGCTATGGGATGGCATCGCGCTCAATGCGCCGCTCGCGGAAGCGCAGCGCAACAAGGTTGATCGGCTTGCAGAGCGCCTTGCACTGGTCCCGGGTTGTCGTGTCCTCGAAATCGGTTCTGGCTGGGGATATATGGCGCGGCGTCTGGCCAAGCAATACAGCGCAAATGTGACGGGAATTAGCCTTTCACGCCAGCAGATTGAATGGACGAACGGCC
>JBBRXQ010000529.1:0-2058 GCA_038238515.1 Sphingomonadales bacterium
AAGATCGTGTTTGAAAGCGATCGTTCGGGCAGCCAACAGGTTTACATCATGAATGCTGATGGATCTAACCAGCGGCGGATTAGCTTTGGCGGGGGCCGCGCGGCGACGCCCGAGTGGAGCCCGCGCGGCGATCAGATCGCGTTCACACACATGGGCGGCAATTTTCGCATCGCGGTGATGAGCCCAAGCGGCGGCGATCTGCGTTTCCTGACAGACAGTTGGCAGGATGAGGCCCCCACCTGGGCACCCAACGGGCGGATTGTGCAGTTTTTCCGCACCGCGCGCGGCAGCGGCCGCACCTCGATCTGGCAAGTGGACCTGACCGGGCGGAACGAGCGGCGGCTGAACACGCCGGTTGATGCTTCTGATCCCGCGTGGGGCCCAGTTCTGCCCTAAAATGGGTCAAAAGAAACGTAAACAAGGCTTGCGCACACGCGAATCCGATTGCGATTCGCAATTGTGCGTTGCAACTTACGATTAGTATTGCACGCAAGTCCTCGCTTTCAGGAGCCCGACCAATGCCCATCAGAATCGTGACCGCATCGCTGCTCGTTTCCAGTCTGCTGCTTGCCGGGTGCGCGAGCAAGCCCAAGGACCTTCCGCCGGCGCCGCAGGCCAGCACCAACACGTCTTCGGGCCAAGGCAGTTCGGGCCAGCCCGCGGGCCTTACGCCGGGTAGCCAAGCCGATTTTCTGGCCTCGGTGCTATCCGATACGATCGTGTTCGATACCGAACGCTATAATGTCGATGTTGAAGATCAGGCTACTTTGCAAAGCCAGGCGCAATGGCTTTCGCGCTATCCGGGCAAATCGGTGTTGATCGAAGGACATTGTGACGAGCGCGGCACGCGCGATTTCAACATCGCGCTGGGCGAGCGGCGCGCCAATGCGGCCAAGAACTATCTGGCCAGCCTGGGCATCGCTGCATCGCGGATCACCACGGTCAGCTATGGCAAAGAGCGCCCGATCGCGCTTGGCTCAGACGAGGCAAGCTGGGCCAAGAACCGCCGCGCGGTGACGGTGACCGTTCAATAGCCACGCGTTTGCGCTTTAGTCTACTGGTCACCTTAGCCGCGCTGTGGCATAGAACGACGCTTCCAAATTTGGGGGCAGGTTGAAGGTTTCGATGGCACGGCAAGGTAGATCAGCGGATTGGGGATTTCCGCGCTGGCGGGGCTATGGCTCGGGCAGCGAAGCTGCGGCGGTGCGCCTGTGTGATCGCCATGGCTGCGATGCCAAGGGCGATTGCCCCGCGCCCAAATCGCCAAACAACCCCGACCGCTGGTATTTTTGCGAGCGGCATGCGGCGGAATACAATTCCGGCTGGAATTACTTCGAAGGGCTCGACAAGGAAGAGGCCGAGGTGCGCGAGCGCGAAGAGCGCGGCGATGCCGAAGGATACCGTGAGCCGGTGTGGGCCGCATGGGGCGGACCGGGTGATGGCACGCGCAGCCGCGACGAAATGCGCGCGCTGGAGGCGCTGGGGCTCGAAGTTGATGCCGATTTCGAGGCAGTGCGCAAGGCTTGGCGGACCCGCGCCAAATTGGTCCACCCAGATTTGCGGCCCGGCGATAAGGCGGCGGCGGCGGAGTTTTTGAAGCTGCAGACCGCGTATGAAGTGCTCCGCGCTGCGGAAGATCGGCGTGAGTGGAAGGGCTGAGCTAGCCGTTCGGATGAGCGAGTTCCCGGTCTAGCAATGCGGAAACACCGGCATCGTCAAACCCTCCCGCAATCCATTGGCTCTCCACCGCGCGCAGTATCCGCGCCACATCCGGCCCCGCGCTCACGCCGCGCGCAACAATTGCGCCGCCTCTCAGCGGGAAGCGCGGGATGTCCCAGCCCCTCAGCGGCGCTAGGTCTGCCCCGGTCAGCAACAGGCGGTCGGTCGCGGCGTCGCGGCCAAGCTGATAAGCCAGCGTGCGCGCATCAGCTTGCGGCGCGGCGCGCGCCGCTGCCACGGACAAGCGCTTGCGCTGGGCGATCGATAGCCGGAGTCGCGCGCCGATTAATAGGGCGAGCTCTGGATCGGGCGGGAGCAGCGCGGCGAGGCGGCGCAGCG
>JBBRXQ010000530.1:0-2054 GCA_038238515.1 Sphingomonadales bacterium
ATCGTATCGACCGCCTTGAAATGGTAATCGAGGTTGAACAGTTCTTCGAGCTGCGCTGCAGACAGCGCGGCGGTAACCTCGCTGTCTGCTTTCAGCAATTCTAGCAAGCTGAGCGCGCCGTCGCTTTCCCACACTTGCATCGCATTGCGCTGCACCAGTTTGTAAGAATCGTCGCGGGTGAGCCCGGCTTGGGTGAGCGCGAGCAGGACGCGCTGCGAGTGGACAAGGCCGCCCATCTTATCCAAATTGCGCTGCATCCGTGCCGGATAGATCAGCAGCTTGTCGATCACGCCGGTCAGCCGGCCCAGCGCGAAATCGAGTGTGATCGTGGCATCGGGGCCGATATAGCGCTCCACTGATGAATGCGAGATATCGCGCTCGTGCCACAACGCCACGTTTTCCAGCGCCGGGGTGACGGCGGATCGAACCACGCGCGCAAGGCCGGTGAGGTTTTCGGTCAGCACCGGATTGCGCTTGTGCGGCATCGCGGATGAACCCTTTTGCCCCGGCGAGAAATATTCCTCAGCCTCTAGCACTTCGGTGCGCTGCAAATGGCGCACTTCGGTGGCGAGCCTTTCAACGCAGCTGGCGATCACCCCGAGCACCGCAAAGAACATCGCATGGCGATCGCGCGGGATCACTTGCGTGGAAATGGGATCGACGGTGAGGCCCATTTTCTGCGCGACATATGCCTCCACCGCCGGGTCGATATTGGCGAAGGTGCCCACCGCGCCCGAAATCGCGCAGGTGGCGATTTCGGCGCGCGCTATCACCAGCCGGGCGCGGCAGCGGTCGAACTCGGCATAGGCCTGCGCCAGTTTAAGCCCGAAGGTGGTCGGTTCGGCATGGATGCCGTGGCTGCGGCCGATGGTGGGGGTGTATTTGTGCTCCAGCGCGCGGCGCTTGATCGCCGCCAGCAGCGCATCGATATCGGCGATCAGCAAGTCTGATGCCTGCGCCAGTTGCACTGAGAGCGTGGTATCGAGCACGTCTGAGCTGGTCATGCCCTGATGCATAAAGCGCGCTTCTGGCCCCACTTGCTGCGCCACCCAATCGAGGAACGCGATGACATCGTGCTTGGTCACCGCTTCGATGGCATCGATGGCGGCGACATCGATCGCGGGCTTGGTCGCCCACCAATCCCACAGCGCCTGCGCCGCGCTCATCGGCACCACGCCCAGCTCTGCCAGCTTTTGGGTGGCATGCGCCTCGATCTCGAACCAGATGCGATAGCGCGCCTCTGGCTCCCAGATTGCGGTCATGGCGGGGCGGGCATAACGGGGGATCATGGCGGTACTCCGGGGTTTGCGATGCGCCAGCCGCTAAGGCGAGGGGGCCATGATAGCAAGGGGGCGGGGGGAGTTAAGCCCGCTCCCGCGCAGGCGGGGGTCTAGTGCAGTTGCGCGCGGATGGGAAAGCGGGGCAGCGAGGGTTTGTATTGAAGTGGGGCGGCGTTCAGGAAGCTCGATTTTCCGGTTTGGTTGACGAAGTTGACACAGTCCTGAGGGTGTAATCGAAGGTCGAGGTGTGCACCCCCGAACATGGAATTTCCAGTTTGGTTGACGAAGTTGACACAGTCCTGAGAGCCAAACTTTTGCAGGGGGCAAACGCGTTCAACGACAAAGCGTTTAGGCGATGGGCGAGGTGGTTTAAACACGCGTAACCCATGCATTTTTGCGCCGATGTAGGAAAATGATTTCGCAAACACGCGAAGCCCAAGGGTGTTCGCCATGTGCGAGGTAGTCTATGAATAGCTTCAGCGCATAAATAGGCGCAAGATTGATAGGGTCTCGCATGCCTGTGAATTATACCGTTGCCGGCGCAATCGTTAGCAATACGGCTAACATTTACGACGCGCCTGCGGTTCAGCTGCTCGCCAACAACATCGTGTTCACCAACACCGAGCGCGGGCGGATATCGTCTAGCTCCGATGATTTTGCCGCCTTGGTGATCACGGGACAAGGCGTTCGCGTTGTTAACGAATTGAATGGGATCATAAATTCCTTCGATTTCAATTTGACTGGGCTGGGGATTACCGGCTCAGCCTTTGCCGA
>JBBRXQ010000531.1:0-2044 GCA_038238515.1 Sphingomonadales bacterium
CCGGCGATGCGGTCACGGTGCCCGCCGAATGGCGCGGCACATGGGATACCAAGGGCTACACCAAATACTACGTCATCCGCTCGCGCGGAAAACCGCTGGAATAAGCGCAGCCATCACCCCCCAGCGTCGATGATCGCCTGCACCTGCTTGTAAAACACCTCGCGCGCATCGCCTTCGGGGCCTTCAGTGGCGCGGGTCCAATCGGCATTGCTGGCGATCACCAGCTTGCGCTTTGGATCAATGAAGATGCCCTGCCCAAAAATGCCCTGCGCGGCCACCGTGCCATCGTCATACGTCCACCACTGAAAGCCATAGCCTTTGCCCGGCTCGCCGATATCCTTCTGCTTATGCGTCGCCTGCGCAAACCAGTCTGGCGCCACAATCTGCCCGGCTGCGGTCTGCCCACCCGCCAGCACCAACAGGCCCATTCGCGCAAAATCGCGCGTCGTCGCTTGAAGGCAGCATCCCGCAATCTCGTGGCCGGTCTTGCCCAGCAGCCAAGTCGCCTTGCTTTCCATGCCCGCCGGTTTCCAGATCTTCTCTTCCAGATATTGCGAAAGTGGTTTGTGCGTGGCTGAGGAAACCAGCACCCCGATCAAATTGGTCTCGCCGGTGTTGTAGTGCCAAACCGTTCCCGGCGGAAGCGCGCGCGGCAGCTTGCGCATATAGCTCACCGTCGCGTCCACGCCCGGATCGGGCTCGGCATTGTTAAACATGCCAACATCCGCCTTTGGATCCTCATAATCCTCGTTCCAGCGCACGCCAGAGCTCATCGTCAGCAATTGCTGCACGCTCACATCATCATAAGCCGATCCGCGCAGATCGGGGATATACTGGCTCACCTTGTCATTCAGGCTCTTAATCGCGCCATCGCGGATCGCCGCGCCCACCAGCGTTGAGGTAAACGATTTGGCCACCGAAAAGCTGGTCCAGCGCCCCTGCGCCCCAAAGCCCAGGCCATATCGCTCAAACCGCACTTTGCCATCTTGCACGATCACCAGCCCCGCAGCGCGCTGCCCCGCCAGATAGGCATCCACCCCCGGGATCGTCATCGCCCGCCCGGCGGGCAGCGGCAATGGCTTGGTCGAAGGCGCAATTTCGCTCGCCGTGGCTAAAACCGGTAGCCGGTCCATCGCGCGAAACGCCGCATCGCGCTGCGAAACTGTCCACATCAGCACATCGCGATTGGTGGGCATCGCCCCCAATAATCCGCGCGTCTCGGCATCAAGGCTGGCAAACCAGCCAAGCCCCCCCAGCATCACCGCGCCCACGCCGATCAGCCCCATAGTCCGCTTACGCATCACATTCCCCCCAGCAGGCGTTTTTGCAGCGTCGTTTAGCGATCCGCCTGCTGATGTCCACCGACCCCGCAACACGCAACGTTTATCGCCGAGGCAAAAATGCCCATACGTATCAATACTATATCAGCTCCGTCTGGAGCATTACATCAATTTACAAACGATTCTCGATAGTTAATTTTACATCGATTCACCATAACGCTACGCTAGCCAGAATAAAGCTCGATCAACCCCATCAAAATTCGAGGCTTGGAGTGCGTTCATGATTGGCGACACAAGAGGCGAAGGCCCGGAAAATGCCGACCACTCATCGCTAGAGCGCACCGCGCAGCAAGATCACCAACCTGATTGCCTCGCTGAAAAACGCATTAGCATCAGCCCAACAGAATCAGATGCCATCCCCGAACCCTACATCGCCCGCTACCCCCTCGCCGTGCGGATACTGATCTTCATCATCGGCAGCCTGTCAGCATGGGCCTTGGTCTATTGGGCGATGAAAGGCTGAGGCCTCTCTAGTTTAGCGCACATCGCCATGGCTCCCGCTGCACCGCGCATTCCTCATGTGATGCACGTCTGAAGACTATATTCAGACCAAATTCAGTCCGACTAACCTGATCATCGGAGCCAGACATGCGATATTCTGCGCAAGTGAAGCCCATTAGCTATCTCAAGGCCCATGCCGCCGAAGTTTTGGCGGGGATCGCCGAGCGGCGCGAGCCCATCGTCATTACCCAAAACGGCGAGGC
>JBBRXQ010000532.1:0-2026 GCA_038238515.1 Sphingomonadales bacterium
GGAGCGGCACGGCGAAAAAACCGCTATCATCTGCGGCGATGTGACATGGAGCTATACCGCGTTTCGCCAAGAGGTTGATCGCTTGGCGTCTGGCCTGCGCCAGCTCGGTTTGGCCCCCGGCGACAGGGTCGCCGTGCTCGCGCGCAATAGCCACGCCTTCATCGCGCTGCGTTTCGCCATCGCCCGCGCCGACGCGGTGTTTGTGCCGATCAACTTCATGCTCAACGCCGACGACGTGCGCTATATTCTCAGCCATTCGGGCGCGCGGGTGCTGTTTGTTGACGCCCATACCATCGCCACAGCAGTGGAGGCCAATGGCGACCAAGTTGAGCAAATGTTCGGGCTCGACGGCGAAGCCGCGCCGCCGCCAGTCGGTGTTCCCTCATGGAAATCGCTGCTGAGCGATAAGCCGCTACCCGAACAAACGCGCGGCGGCGAAGATCTGCTGCAGATCATCTATACCAGTGGCACAGAGTCGCGGCCGAAGGGGGCGATGCTCTCGCACAATAGCGTGCTTTGGGAATATCAAAGCTGCATTATCGATTGCGAATGGACCCGCGATATCACCGCGCTCCACGCTATGCCGCTGTTTCACTGCGCGCAGCTCGATGTCATGATCGGGCCTGGGCTGCATGTCGGCGCAACGAATGTGATCACCAGTTCGCCTGCTGCCGAGAATGTGCTGCAACTTTTGGTGCAGCATGCAATCACTTCGTTCTTTGCGCCGCCGACCGTTTGGATATCGCTGCTGCGCGCGCCAGCCATGGCCGATTGTGATTTGTCGCCGTTGGTAAAGGGCTATTATGGTGCTTCGATCATGCCCGTAGAAGTGCTGCGTGAACTGCGCGAGCGGCTCCCGCTGCTGCGGCTCTGGAATCTGTATGGCCAGACCGAGATTGCCCCTGTCGCCACCATCCTGTTTCCTGAGGAACACGCCCAGCGCTTAGGATCGGCCGGGCGGCCAACCCTCCATGTCGAAACGCGCATCGTCGACGATGCTATGAACGCGGTGCTGCAGGGTGAGATCGGTGAGATCGTCCACCGTTCGCCTCAATTGCTTAGCGGCTATTGGAATGATCCAGAACGCACTGCGGAAGCCTTTGCGGGCGGCTGGTTCCACAGCGGCGATCTTGGCGTTGCCGATGCCGAAGGTTACATCACGGTTGTCGACCGCAAGAAGGACATGATCAAAACCGGCGGCGAAAACGTCGCCTCGCGCGAGGTGGAGGAGGTGCTTTATCGCCATCCCGCAATCAGCGAAGCGGCAGTGATCGGGATGCCCGACCCAAAGTGGATCGAAGCGGTTACCGCTGTGATTGTGCTGCGCGAAGGCCAGACGATCACGGTCGCCGATGTCACCAGCCACTGCGCCAGCCACCTATCCAGCTTCAAGATACCTAAAACTATCGTGTTTCTCGAAAATCTGCCGCGCAACGCCAGCGGCAAAATCTTGAAACGCGAACTGCGCCTATCGCTTCTTGGCTAGCGAACGGCCTTGCCCCGCTAAGCGGCGAGGTATGATCCGCCGGTTACGAACACCACCTGACCTTGGATCATCGCCGCCGATGGGCTGGCGAGATATTCGATCAAGCTGCAATAATCATCGTGGGCCACATTGCGTCCGCTCGGGCTCGCCGCCGCCGATTGCCGCATGATTTCCTCGGTATGCTCGCCATAAACCTGCCGCAATGCTTCGGTGTCCACCGCGCTAGGCGCTACGCAATTCGCCCTCACGCCCAGCGGAGCAAGCTCTACCGCGAGATAGCGGATCAGGCTCTCCGCCAGCGACTTGCCAGCGCCCACTGCGGCATAGTTTGGCAGCGGCGATCGGCTGCCCTTGCTGGATAGAAAGAACACCGTGCTGCCCGGCTGGAACAGCGGCACAGCCGCCTGCACCAGATAGACCAAGGCGGTGCCGTTCAAATTGATCGCCTCGGTCAGCGCTGTGGGATCTATGGTAAGCAACGGCTCTGGGATCACCTTCACCGCGCAATGGACCAGTTGGTCAAGCCGGTCGGTCTGCGCC
>JBBRXQ010000533.1:0-2020 GCA_038238515.1 Sphingomonadales bacterium
CATTGCGCGGGTTTCAGGAAGCAAATGACCTGCCGGTGACCGGACTGCTCGATAGCGCAACACTCAAACTGCTCGCGCAAAAGTCGCCGCTGCCCACGATCGTAACAGTGGCAATCCCGGCCGCATTTGCCGCAGGTCCGTTTAAACGCGATTTACCCAAGGATGCCGCCGAGCAAGCAAAGCTACCGTCACTCGGTTACAAAAGCTTGATGGAAGCGCTTGCCGAGCGGTTTCATACTACCAGCGACGCTTTGATTGCGCTCAATTCCAGCACCACGCCGGTTGGTGCGGGCAGGGCAATTCGCGTCCCTCATATCCCTAACGTCGATTTGGCGAAACTGGGGGCGGACGAGCGAGGGTGGAACCATACGCTAGAATCGCTTGGCGTTTCTCCTTACCAACCAAAAGCCGAAAAGGTCGTGGTTGATAAGTCAGCGAGCGTGCTGCGCGCATTCGACGCTGAGGGCCGACTGATAGCCCAGTTTCCCGCGACGATGGGCAGCAAGCATGATCCGCTGCCACTTGGCACATGGAAGATTCAGGGCATCAGCCGTAACCCCGAATTTCATTACAATCCAAAGCTGTTTTGGGATGTTAGCGACAGCAAGCAGGCGGCAATATTGCAGCCCGGCCCTAACGGCCCGGTCGGGGTCGTTTGGCTCGATCTGTCAAAGCCGCATTATGGCATTCACGGAACGGGCGAGCCGCAGACAATTGGCCGCTCTGAAAGCCATGGTTGCGTTCGCCTGTCTAACTGGGACGTCGCGCGCCTCGCTCAAATGGTGGACGCCAGCACCCCTGCGATTTTTCAGCGTTGATTTGGGCTGGGGCGCAAGTCGGTCAAGCACTTTCCCCGTTATTTGGCTCTTATCAAATTTTCCGATGAGATTACGCCTCCACCCCTACTGCGCACTGACAATTTTTGATGACCAACAAAAAAAATTTGATCGCAAATGCGTCTAGAAATCGCTTGCGATTCAATCATCTCGCAGAACGCTCCCGGTGCTGGGACGTTTTACTACGGTGGACGCTGCGGAACCAAAAAGCACTTTAATCATTCTGTGGGCGAGTAAGTATGCGCATCTAGCTATGCGTTCAGCGGGCAAAAGACGATGGCTGTTTTCCAACCCTATTTTGCAGATGTCGAGGTGCCTCCTGCCTATGAGGCGCAGTCAGTACGCGATATTCTTGCGATAATGGGCGCGACCCAGCGAGAAAATGTTGGCCACCACCGGCATGCTCGCCGTGATGCGCAGGCCAAGAGCCACGTTATTATGAAAGCGAGCGTACGCTTGAATGATCAGCTTCCCTCAGAACTGGCGCAGGTTGTGCCGCAGCCGGCGTTGGCAAGGGCGACTAGGGTGTCATCTTCATTTTTATCAGCACTCGCGCGTTCGAACCAATCGAATTTACGCCGCAGGAATGGATCAAATCGGGCAACTTCTCACTAGGAACACATTATCTCCGCAGCCATCTCTCCACATCAGTTTTTGCCGCATGAGCGACCGCTCCTGCCCGGATCGCCTGCGACCCCCGATCATCCGGCTGGGCGGCGCGCAGCGTATCTGGCGATCGGCGTGCTCCTTGCCATTACAGGTGGGTTTCTCAATGGCTTGTTGCTGGCAGCACTACCCCAAATTCAGGGGGCGCTAAGCCTGACCCCAGCCAAAGGCGGGTGGCTTATCGCGGCCTATTCTATGACCAACATTTGTATGAACCTGTTGCTCCTCAAGCATCGACAACAATTTGGCATTCAGCCTTTTACGCGGGTCATTCTTGCGGCATTTTTGGTTCTAAATTTCGCCCAGCTGTTCCTCCACAGCTACGGCTTTGCTTTTAGCGCGCGCGGCGCGCGGCGCTCGGTCTGCGGGCGGATGGCGGCATGCCGTTTGTGAAACGGACTTCGTACCATCGCGGCGGCTGCAAGACTTTGCCTTACGTCCATCACCGCGACAATGTCTCAACCGGCGCGGCTGCGCCTAACTTGCGCTGCAAGGTCGACAGAACCGGGCTTTGCTGC
>JBBRXQ010000534.1:0-1982 GCA_038238515.1 Sphingomonadales bacterium
ACGCGCTGATTGGGGATGATCACGAAAAACACATTGCCGACCATCGCCGAACCGATGATTGCGCCGATGTGGAAATAGGCACCGCGCGCGGTGAATACAGCGTCGAGCATCACGGCGGCGGCGAGCAGGAAAAGGAACCAAACCGCGCCAAACAGGCGGCCATTTGCGCCGATGGGCGAACGGCACAGCCCATCATAAACCAGCCATCCCGCCACCAGCGCCGACAGGCCAATCGCGGAAGCTGCCAAGGGGCTGAGCGCGGCTTTGGCCGGATCGATCAGCATCGTGTTTGCGCCGACATAATAGATCAGCAAGAGCAGCGAAAAGCCGCTGATCCAGGTGAAATAGGCCTCCCATTTGAACCAGTGCAGATCATCGGGCATTTGCGCGGGGGCGACCGAATATTTTTGGTTGTGATAGAAGCCGCCGCCGTGGACGGCCCATAGCTCGCCCGATGCCGTGCCCTGTTTCGGCGGGGTGAGGTGGTTGTCGAGCCAGATGAAGTAGAACGACGAGCCGATCCACGCGATGCCCGCTGTGAGATGCAGCCAGCGCAGCGCGAGATTGAGCCATTCGGCGAGGTCGATGGTCATGATGATGCCTCGAGCCGGAGCCGGACGATCTCGCCGATCTGGGCGAGCGCGGCGGCGACCTCAGCCTCGGGAGTGTTGTGCAGCCGCGCTTCCATCGCTGCGAGAATACCCGCCTTGTCGGTAAGCCGGACGCAGATGATGAAGGGGAAATCGAATTTTTCGCGGTAAGCCGTGTTTAGCGCGTGAAAGCGCGCAAACTCTTGCGGGCTGAGCCGGTCTAGGCCTGCTGAGGCTTGTTCGGCGGCGGAGGCATCGGTGAGCGTGCGATCTATCGCGGCTTTTCCGGCCAACTCGGGATGCGCGCGGATCAGCGCGAGTTGTTCTTCGGGTGTGGCCGCATAGACGACGTCCATCAGATCGGCGTGGCGATTGCCCAATGAGGCGCGCGCATGGGCGCGGGCTTCGACCCATGGGCTATGTTCGAATAGCGCGCTCATGATGTGCTGCCCTCAAGGCTGACATGCGCCGAGACGACTTTCCAGCCGTCTGCAAACTTGACCCAGCTTTGCGTTTGGCGGCCGCGCCGGTCGCTGCTCTGGCGAAAAAACTCGGCGTCGGCGGTGGCGAAGTTTGTGCCGTAAACGGCGATGCTGACTGTGCCGAGCTTGCGCTGGGGCGAACCGCCGCGGCCTTTGCGGAAGGCGCGGATTGCTTCGATCCCGTAGAGCACTTCGCCCACACCATAGCGGTTGGTGGTGGGCGCATCGTGAAACAGTGCGTCCATCGCAGGGATGTCGTTTGCCATCAGCGCGGCTTCATAAGCGGTGAACGCGGCGGTCACTTCTTCGAGCAAGAGCGGATCGTTGATGATCATGCCGGATGCACCCGCATCCAATGATCGGCGATATCGATGCGGCGGGCGACCCATGCGTCGCTGGCGGCGGCGACATAATCGAGGAAGCGCGCGAGCGCGGCGGCGCGGCCGGGACGCCCGGCGATGCGCGCATGGAGCCCAACCGACATCATCCGCCCGCCTTCGCGGCGCAATTGGTCGAAGGTATCTGCCAGATAGCGAAAGAACGGTTCGCCATCGGCAAAGCCGCCCGGCGCGACGAATTTCATATCGTTTGCATCGAGCGTGTAGGGCACGATCAATTGCGCGCGGCCACCATTGGCGGCGGCGTAGGTTCGATCCCAATAGGGCAGATCATCGGCATAGCTATCGGCGTCATAGGCAAAGCCGCCTTCCTGCGCGATCAGCCGCGCGGTGTTGGGCGAGGTGCGGCCTTGATACCAGCCGCGCGGGCGGGCGCCGGTAAGGCGAGCGTGGAGCGCGATCGCCTCGGCAATGTGCGCGCGTTCGGTTTCTTCGGGCACGGTTTGATAATCGATCCAGCGCAGCCCGTGGCTGGCGATTTCCCAATCGGCGGCGAGCATGGCCGCCACCGC
>JBBRXQ010000535.1:0-1978 GCA_038238515.1 Sphingomonadales bacterium
ATGTCAGAAGGAATGAATTTCCTCGTGGCAGGCCGCGAAAAAGTTTCGGAATCGATCCGGGAAATGAACCGCTTGTTGGCTAACAGCAATCTCAAGGAAACTAACTTTGGCTGCCCAGGCGGGTTCTGGAGGCTATCGGCCGTTGAGCGCGAGCGGGCTGCCGCATAACACGATACGTGGGAGCGCAAAGTTGCTGATCATAAGCGGTTTAATTCTTTTCTGGCTGAATTTGTTTTGCTGCGCTTTCGTAGCATTTGCATATGGCCGCGTTTTCGAGCGGCTTATGGCGGTTGGATTGTTTTTGATTAGCATCGCCTCGTTCGTGATCGGCTTGGTATTAGTGTTGCCGAAAAGCGAATGGGTATTTCTGTCGAGCCTCACCGATTGGATCATCTTGTTGGTGGCTTGGTATTATGCGCTCACCTCGAATCGATACTGGCCGATCTGGTTTGCAGCGATGCAAACCCTAACAGTACTAACTCTGGCGATAGCTTATACGCAATCTGGTATGCCGCATTTAGTGCTTTTAAATCTCGCGGCATTCTGGGCACTACCTGCGTTGATGGTGATGAGCTGGGGCACTATATTGGACTGGCGGGAGCGTGCTCCCGCCAGTCCTTATAACTCCTAGAGTGTGGCGAAGGGTTCTTGGCTTAGAAACATAGCCATGCTAGGTAAAATAAATGCTCAAAATTCGTCTTGAGCGAGCACATACTTCCAGATCAGCCCCCCTATCGCTGCTCCGATTAGCGGAGCGAGCCAAAACAGCCAGAGCTGCGCCGGCGCTGCGGTTTCGGCAAAGAACGCCGCGCCTGTCGAGCGGGCAGGATTTACCGAGGTGTTGGTCACCGGGATCGAGACAAGGTGGATGAGCGTTAGCGCAAGTCCAATAGGGATTGGCGCGAAGCCTGCGGGCACTGTGCGCGATGTAGAACCCAGAATCACCAGCAAGAAAGCCGCCGTCAAAACCACTTCGACGAGCATGCAGGCAAACATCGAGTACTTACCCGGCGAGAGTTCGCCATAGCCATTCGATGCAAAACCGCCCGCCTCGAAGCCAGGTTTGCCGCTGGCGATTGCATAAAGCAGGCCGGCCGCCACGATCGCGCCAAGAACCTGTGCCGCCCAATATGGCAGAAGGTCCTTCCAGGAAAACCGCCCCGCTACCGCGAGGCCAAGCGAGACTGCCGGATTGAAGTGACCACCCGAAATCCCGCCGACAGCATAGGCCATGGTCAATACCGTTAGCCCAAAAGCCAGCGAGACCCCGGCAAAGCCAATCCCCAGATCGGGAAAGCCTGCCGCCAGAACAGCAGAGCCGCACCCGCCAAATACTAGCCAAAATGTGCCGATAGCTTCGGCCGAAATCTTTTTGATCAAGACATGAATCCTTTCAATCCAAAGGCGCAGCAACGCCCAATAAATGTGAGTAGGTCATGCTTTTCGGCCTAATTCAACATTGCGCATGCCGCCGCAACAATTGTTTACGCTGATGTGCCCGCAGCCAAGCGCGCTGACGCGAACCCTTTTCCAGCCGTTCCAATGTAATCGCGGGTGAGCGGCAGGGCGTCGCGATTGCGAACAATTTGGAGCTGAAAATTGACCAGATCGCCGTATTCAAACCCGGTGGCTGCTCCGGCGAGATAAAACAGCCACATCCGATAAAAGCGAGCATCATAAAGCTCGATCAGACGCGCTTCATTCGCCACACAGCGCTTGTACCACTCGCGCAAGGTTGGCGCATAGTGGCGGCGCAAGACTTCGCAATCTGTGAGCATCAGCTTGCATGGCTCGATCGCCTCCATTGTTTCGCTGAGCGCCGGAATATAACCTCCGGGAAAAATGTACTTGCGGGTGAAATCGTCGGTTACGCCAGGCGGCCCAGATCGGCCAATCGTGTGCAGCAGCATGACCCCATGTTCTTCTAGTAAATTGTGGCACTTAGCGAAAAATGTCGCAAAATTTGGCACGACAACAT
>JBBRXQ010000536.1:0-1977 GCA_038238515.1 Sphingomonadales bacterium
GATCAGCCTGGCTCAAGAAAACGAGGACCTGCCTGACTTTCAGCGGTTTGGCGGCAACACCGCTTATGTCGAAGGGTGGGCGCTCTATGCCGAAACGCTGGGCTATGAAATGGGGCTTTACCGCGATCCGATGCAGCATTGGGGCACGCTGGACGATGAGATGCTGCGGGCGATGCGGCTGGTAGTTGATACCGGGATCCACGCGCAGGGCTGGAGCCGCGACCGCGCAATCGCGTATATGCTGGGCAACTCAGGCATGGGGCGCAGCGATGCCACCGCCGAAGTGGAACGCTATATCGCCAACCCCGGACAAGCGCTGGCGTATAAGATTGGCGCGCTGACCATCCAGCGGCTGCGCGCCAAGGCCGAGGCGCGGCTTGGCAGCCGGTTTGATTTGCGCCAGTTTCACGACGCGGTGCTGGGCGACGGCGCTTTGCCGCTGCCGGTGCTGGAGGCCAAGATCGACCGCTGGCTAGCAGCTAATGCGCTGGATCAGGCGGGGGCGAGCGCTTCGGCGATCAGCCCGCGCGAATTGGCAACGCCGTAGAGCGCGATAAAGCTGCCCATGCGCGGGCCTTGCGCCGATCCGAGCAGCGTTTCGTAAAGCGCCTTGAACCAATCGCGCAGGGATTCAAAGCCGAACTGCGGATCTTTGCCAATCGCGTAAATCTTCGTCTGAATCTCTTCGGCAGGAGTATCTTGTGTGACGCCCGCCAGCACCAGATCGAGCGCGGCGAGAGCGGCGGCCTCATTGGGTTCGGGCTTGCGGCGACGCAGCGTGGGCGCGACGAAATCGCGGTTATACGCCAGCGCGCAGGTGACCAACGTATCGAGCGCGGGATGCGCCGCCGGATCAGCATTGGCGACATAGTTGCCCAGATAATTCCAGACTTGCGCACGCGTGGCGGCCGGACCGAGCACGCCAACCAGATTGAGCAGCAGGCCGTAGGTGACCGGCAGCGTATCGCCCGCGCCGCCGCGCACGCCGTTGGTGCGCAGCAAATGCCACACTGGATTGCCCAATTGCTGATCGACCGGCTGATCGGCGAGCTTTTCGCGGAACTGCCAATATTCATCAACCGCGCGCGGAATGATCCCAACATGAAGCGACTTGGCGCTCTTGGGCTCGCGGAACAGATAGAAGCTCAGGCTCTCCTCGCTGCCATAATCGAGCCATTGCTCGATGGTCAGCCCGTTGCCCTTGGACTTTGAGATTTTCTCGCCGTTCTCATCGTTAAACAGCTCATAAATCAGCCCTTCGGGTCGCCGCCCGCCCAGCACAGTGACGATCTTGCCCGATTGCGTAACGCTGTCAGTCAGGTCTTTGCCGCACATTTCGTAATCAACGCCCAGCGCGGTCCAGCGCATCGCCCAATCGACTTTCCATTGCAGCTTTGACTGGCCGCCAAGGATCGATTGCTCGATCACTTCGCCGGTGACGTCGGTGAACCGCACGATCCCGGCGGCGGCATCGACCACCTCGATCGGCACTTGCAACACTTGATGATTGGTCGGCGAGATGGGCAGGATCGGCGAATAGGTCTTGCGCCGCTCTTCGCGCAACGTGGGCAGCATGATGCCCATGATCGCATTATAATGCGCGAGCACATTCTTCAGCGCGCCGTCAAAACCGCCCGCGTTGTAGTGATCGCTGGCCGAGATGAATTCATAATCGAAGCCAAATCGATCGAGAAACGCGCGCAGCATCGCATTGTTATGATGCGCAAAACTCTCAAACTTTTCAAAAGGATCAGGAATGCGGCTAAGCGGCTCACCCAGATGCTTGGTCAGCATGCCCGGATTGGGTACGTTGTCGGGCACTTTGCGCAGGCCGTCCATATCATCTGAAAACGCGACCAGCCGGGTGGGATGGCCACTTGTCAGCGCTTCATAAGCGCGGCGCACGAAGGTAGTGCGCAGAACCTCTTGAAATGTGCCGATATGCGGCAGGCCAGATGGGCCATAGCCAGTTTCAAA
>JBBRXQ010000537.1:0-1969 GCA_038238515.1 Sphingomonadales bacterium
CGCCATCGCCGCATTCGTGTGGGCATCGCGGCTGGGGGCGGGCGATACCACGGCCTTCACTGTCATCTGCGCACTGTCGGGCCTTGCGCTGGGCGCGGATCTCGCTCTGCCGCCCTCACTTCTTGCCGACGTCATCGGGCGTCGCGGCCGCATGGAAGCGACTGGCAGCTATTTCGGTCTGTGGACGCTGGCGACCAAACTCAACTTGGCACTTGCAGCCGGCATTGCGCTGCCCCTCTTATCCGCTCTGGGCTATGCTCCGGGTGGCCGCGACCCCGCGGCACTTACCGCATTGGCCATCGTCTATGCATTCGTTCCCTGCGTGCTCAAGCTTGCCGCGTGCGGGGCGCTGATCTGGTTCAAGAGATCACAATGAGGATCTGCTCGTGCGCTTGAAATTTGAAGCGGTCGCGCCCGCAGGGTCCCGCCCGGCATTGGCGGACTGCGCGACTGGCGAGGTCTTGCTCGCGTTTCGCAAACGCTGATGGCGCTCAACCCTGCGCTCCCGCCATGGGACGAATGCCGCGTCTGGGTGATCGGCGCCTCGACCGGCATTGGCGCCGCAACCGCGACAGCGTTGCTTGCTGCCGGTGCGCGAGTCGCATTGTCGGCACGCAAAGCCGAGCTTCTGGTCGAAATCGCGGGAGCTAGCTCGCGAGCTGTGGTCGAAGCGCTCGATTACACCGATAGCTCACAGGTTTCCGCGGCATGGGAGCGCGTGCGCAGCCGCTGGGACGGTATCGACCTGGTGCTCATCGTTGCCGGCACCCACGCCGAGATTCGCGCGTGGGAACTCACCGAAGCCAACGCAATGACACTGCTCAAAACCAATCTTCACGGAGTGATCAGCACCTGCGCCGTGGTACTGCCGGCCTTACTCGCACAGCGCCACGGCGCCATCGGGATCGTAGGATCCGTCGCCGGCTACCGGGGTTTGCCGAAGGCCCTGATCTATGGCGCGTCGAAAGCGGCAGTGATCAATTTCGCCGAGACGCTCTATCTGGACCTCCATCCCAAGGGCCTCGGTGTATATCTCATCAACCCGGGATTCGTCAAAACGCCGCTGACCGATCACAACGATTTCAAGATGCCTGCGCTGATCACGGCAGAGGAAGCGGCGGCCGATATCATCAAAGGTTTGCGCGCGGGCAAATTTGAAATTCACTTCCCGCGTCGATTTACCAACACGCTCAAGCTGCTGCAGATATTGCCGTACCGATGGTATTTTGCGTTGATTCACAAGTCGACCGGGCTTTAAGCGCCAGACCGTCGCGCCGCTTTGACGGCAAGCCGTCGGATCGCCTATAATCTGCGCCCTTTTCGGCGAATTAGCTCAGCTGGTTAGAGCAGAGGAATCATAATCCTTTGGTCCGGGGTTCGAGTCCCTGATTCGCCACCAATAAAACAAAGGGTGCATTCCGGTCACATGGGTAACGGTTTATACCGGAGACATAGGTAACACTTTCGCGGCGAAAGGGTTCTCGGCGGTTCCGAGTCGACCGGTCTCGTGGTCGAAGAACCCTAAGTCGTAGTTCATGAAGCTGACGAGCCAGATTCTATCGCTAACTTCCTTGACCCCGACATTCTGGCCGGCGAAGACGGTGCTCAGATTGATCCTGCGCCGGCCGAAGCAGATGCGGCCGCAGTGGGTGACGGTGATGGTTCGGTCGTGGAACGGGTACTCGAGCTCACTGAGCCCGCGATACGGGCGCGGTGAGGGCCGATAGAGCTCCACCGGATACTTCATGTCGAGTGCCTGGTGCGGGCGCTCATTGTTGTAGCCGTCGAGGAAGTCGTCGAACTTGGCCTGCTGCTGCAGGAAGTTCTCGGCGGCGGGCTTGGTGGCTTCCTTCTTCAAGGTCAGGTGCATGCGCTCGTGACGGCCATTCTGTTCGGGGTGGCCGGGCTTGATGCGTTCGAGGTGGATGCCGAGCCGCAGCCACCAGACAGCGAGCTTGCTCAACCCGAA
>JBBRXQ010000538.1:0-1966 GCA_038238515.1 Sphingomonadales bacterium
CGAACGACATCGTTGGCCACGCGGGTCTGGCCATGTTCGACCAGCGAGATATCGAGCAGGCCTTCGACCAGATCGCTGAGATGCTCGGCGCTGCGGCGGATAATCCGCGCCGCATCGCGCGGCACCGTTGCCGATCCGCGCTCCATTAGCTGGGCATAGCCATAAATGGCATTAAGCGGCGAGCGAATCTCGTGGCTAACATTGGCGAGA
Source organism: Sphingomonadales bacterium (assembly GCA_038238515.1). Classification (GTDB taxonomy): domain Bacteria; phylum Pseudomonadota; class Alphaproteobacteria; order Sphingomonadales; family Sphingomonadaceae; genus Novosphingobium. The sequence goes on from JBBRXQ010000538.1 coordinate 211, forward strand.
TAGCGGCTCTTGGCCTCGCTCGCGGCGATCGCGGCATCTCGCTGCGCCGCAAGCTGGCGGATGGTTTCGGTGGGGTCGGTGCCAATAGCATCGGGCGCGGCTTGTTCGGATCGGTGCAAACCTTGAAACGACAAAATGCCGATCACGCCGAGCAGCGCCGCGATCATCAGCGGCATAGCTATGCTGCCCCGGAGGAACACGAGGCCGACTGCGACCAGCGCGAGCAAGGCGATAGCCAGCAGGTGCGGCCATTGCGGATCGCGCTTGATTTTGTCAGGCAGGATCAGGGTCATGCCGTCGCCCCGCCCTTCAGCGGAACGCTTTGCAAAGCAGGAAACATAGATCTCGCTGGCCCCGTACTCTGTTTAACTGGCAGATTTACATTGTTTGTGCACTGCAACAGCTTGCAATTCAAGGTTATCCTTTAGACGCCCCTGGGGGCCTAGCCAGAAAGTACGGATCAGGCGATGGTGTATTCTTCAGGCGAGAATGTGCGGGTCATCTTCCAATAGTCGACCAGTCGATATGGCAGCAGCGCAAAGACCCGGCCTTGATCGTTGCGGTACCAATTGGTGAGCCCTTTGTGCGTCCACACCATCCCTGCGTGAAGCGTGTCAACTTCGCGGACATGCGCGGCGTGGACCTCGGGCTTTACATCGGCAAAGCTTGCGCCGCTTTCGATCACTTCGCGCAAGGCAGACATGATGTAGCGGACTTGGCATTCGGTGATGAAGATGACATTGCCGCCATGCGCGAGGCCGGTGTTGGGGCCCATCAGCATGAAAAAATTGGGAAATCCGGGAACAAGTGTGCCAAGATAGGCGGTGGCATCATCTGGCCCCCAGAAGTCGTGGATGTCCTTGCCGCCCACACCCTTTATCGTCATCGGAGCGAGCACTTTGCTGGCCTGAAAGCCAGTGGCATAGATGATGGCATCTAGCTCGATCCGGCGTCCGTCTTCGGTCTCGATCCCTTCGGGCACGATGCGCGCGATGCGGCCCGTTTCCAGATCGACATTGGGGCGTTGCAGCATCTCGAACCAATTATTGTCGATCAGGATGCGCTTGCCATAGGGCGGATATGTTGGGGTTACTTTATCAAGCAGCGGTGAGTTTTCGCCTAGCTTTGAGCGCAGGTAGCGCACCATATATTCGCGGTGCCGCGCGTTTTTGGCATTTATTGACCTGCCGCCATCGTCCCAGTTCGGATCCACTTTTAGCGAGGCATGGAGTCCATCGGCAAAGGCCCAGAAAAGCTGAAACCGGTACCAGCGCGCAAAGAAGGGAATGTGCGCCAACGCCCATTTCATTCCATCGGATACTTCGGCAAAGTAATTCGGATTGGGCACGACCCAGTGCGGAGAGCGCTGAAAGATTGTCAACTTTTCGGCACCCGGCGCGATGGTTGGCCCAACCTGCTGGCCCGAGGCGCCAGTACCGATCATCGCCACGCGCTTGCCGTGCCAATCGAAATCATTGTCCCACTGCGCGGTGTGCAGTGCTGTGCCGGCAAAGCTCTCGCGCCCGGCAATGTCTGGTAGCTTGGGCCGGTTAAGCACGCCAACCGCCGAAATGACCGCCTTTGCCTTGATCTGCTCTTCAATCCCGCCCGCCCGGCGCAAGGTTAAAGTCCAGTCGCTATCGGTATCTGACCAGATCGCCGAGACCACTTCGGTGCCGAACTGGATATGATCGCGAATGGCATAGTGATCGGCGGCGCGCTCAAAATACGCCCACAGCTCATCGCGCTTAGCAAA
>JBBRXQ010000539.1:0-1958 GCA_038238515.1 Sphingomonadales bacterium
GCCGCCTTCGCGAAGACCCGCCAGCGCTTGCTGCTCGCGCACATAAGCGCCGTGGAGCCGCAGGATTGCCTCGGTGATGCCGGGAAAGCTGGTGGCGACATCGGCCACTTCGAGCGCGGGGAGATCGATCTCGGCAAAGATCGGATCATTGAGCACCGCGCCGAGGCGGCGCGCATAATCGTCGCGGTCGTCCGCCGCGAGATCGGCCATTTCGAGTTTATAAGAACGCGCCAGCCGCAACAACAGATCGGCGGTGAGCGGGCGCTGATTACGCTCGATCAGCGCGAGATAGCTGGCCGAAATTGCAAGCTCGCCCGCCATCGCGGCCTGAGTGAGCCCCAATTCGCGGCGTAAGCGTTTGATACGGGGGCCAAGATAGAGCGGGCGGGCGGACATGACAGCCAATTTTGTCATACCCACACAACTTTACAAGTAATATCTGTAAAGTTTGACAATAACACGCTGCGGCGCATTTGCGGCCCGCTTCTTCGCGCCTAATCGCCGGGCAACAGCAGTATCCCCAAGGAAGCGACCTACCTATGACATATCAGCAGTCTATTCACGATGCCACCAAGGCTATCGAGCCGTTTGCGCGCACCTGGGATGGGATCGAGGCCGAATCAGTGGCCCGCATGCGGCTGCAAAACCGGTTTCACTCCGGGCTGGATATCGCACGCTACACCGCCAAGATCATGCGCGCCGATATGGCCGCCTATGATGCCGATCCGGCCCATTACACCCAGTCGCTCGGCTGCTGGCACGGCTTTATCGGCCAGCAGAAAATGATCTCGATCAAGAAGCATTTTGGCACCACCAAGGGCCGCTATCTTTATCTCTCGGGCTGGATGGTCGCCGCGCTGCGCAGCGAATTTGGCCCGCTGCCCGATCAATCGATGCACGAAAAGACCAGCGTTTCTGACCTGATTGCCGAGCTTTACACGTTTTTGAAGCAGGCAGATGCGCGCGAATTGGGGATGATTTTCCGCGATCTGGATGCGGCGCGGGGTGCCGGTGATGCGGTGAAAGCCGCTAAGATCCAGCATGATATCGATGCCTATGAAACGCATGTGGTGCCGATCGTGGCCGACATTGACGCAGGCTTTGGCAATGCTGAGGCGACATATTTGCTGGCCAAGAAGTTTATCGAAGCGGGCGCTTGCTGCATCCAGATCGAAAATCAGGTCTCGGACGAAAAGCAGTGCGGCCATCAGGACGGCAAAGTGACCGTGCCGCATGAGGACTTCCTCGCGAAGATCCGCGCGGTGCGTTACGCGTTCCTCGAGCTGGGCGTGGATGACGGCGTGATCGTGGCGCGCACCGACTCGCTGGGCGCGGGCCTGACCAAGCAGATCGCATTTACCCGCGAGCCGGGCGATCTGGCCGATCAATACAACAGCTTCCTCGATTGCGAGCCGGTTGATCCCGCAGCGATGCGCCACGGCGATGTGCTCATCGCGCAGGGCGGCAAACTGATGCGGCCCAAGCGTTTGCCATCGAACCTGTTTCAATTCCGCTCCGGCACGGGCGAGGATCGCTGCGTGCTGGATAGCATCGCCAGCCTGCAAAACGGCGCGGACTTGCTATGGATCGAAACCGAAAAGCCGCATATCGGCCAGATCGGCGGCATGGTGAACCGCATCCGCGAGGTGATCCCCAATGCCAAGCTGGTCTATAACAATTCGCCTAGCTTCAACTGGACGTTGAATTTCCGTCAGCAGGTTTATGACGCATGGGCCGCAGCCGGCACCGATGTAAGCGCTTATGACCGGGCGCGGCTGATGAGCGTAGATTATGACGCGACTGCTCTGGGGGCAGAAGCCGATGAGCGCATCCGCACTTTCCAGCGCGATTCAGCGGCGCAGGCGGGCATTTTCCACCACCTGATTACGCTGCCCACGTATCACACTGCCGCGCTGAGCACCGACAATCTGGCGCGCGAATACTTCGGCGATGCAGGC
>JBBRXQ010000540.1:0-1943 GCA_038238515.1 Sphingomonadales bacterium
GCGGCCTGCAGAATACCAGATCGGGGCACAGCCGCGCCGCACGCACCGATGGCATCGCAGACCGCACTCCAAACGTGCGAGCCTCATAGCTCGCAGCAGCAACCACCCCGCGATCAGACGAGCCGCCAACCGCCACTGGACGTCCGCGCAACGAGGGATCGTCGCGCTGTTCAACGCTGGCAAAGAAGGCATCCATGTCGACGTGGATGATTTTGCGGAAACCGGAACCGGTCCCTTCATCCTCGCGATCTGAATTTGGTTCCGGGCTGTACATCTGCCCAAGCTATCCTATTTCGCAGTGCAACATAAAGCGCTGTAAAGTGCGGCAGCTTCGGCCTATGGCGTCAGCATGGCAATCGGCACAAACGCAAGCTCCGCCCCGTTTATGGGGCACCGCGAATTTGTGGCTCTCATGGCCATGGTTATGGCGCTGCAAGCGCTGGCGATCGATGCCATGCTGCCTGCGCTCGCTCAGATTGCCAAGGATCTGGACGTGACCGACCCCAATCGCCGCCAGCTCGTAGTCGGCGTGTTTCTTGTCGCAGGGGGGCTTGGCGCGCTGGTTCCGGGCGCACTTGCTGATCGGTATGGTCGCCGTCCCGTGCTGCTGGTCAGCCTCGCGTTCTATATCGCGTTTTCCTTGGCGTGCGCCGCAGCGCAAGATTTCACCGTCCTGCTAGCATTGCGGGCGGCGCAAGCAATAAGCAGCGCGGGCTTATCCGTTCTTCCCAGCGCTATTATTCGCGATCGCCATTCAGGCGACGCAATGGCGCGCATGATGTCAACGATCTTCGTGATTTTCATGCTGGTGCCGATGATTGCCCCTTCGATGGGCCAGGCGGTGCTGCTTGTCGCCGGTTGGCGTTGGATTTTCGTGATGCTAGCGCTGCTTTCATTGGCAGTGATGATATGGGTTGCTGTGCGGCTTCCTGAAAGTCTCCATCCTGAATATCGCCAGCCGATCAAGCCAATGACCATTGCCTCGAACATGCTCACAGCGGCATCAAACCGTTCAGCATTTGGATATGTAGCGGGAGGAGGACTGACATTTGCCGCGCTGCTTGGGTATGTGAATTCGTCCCAGCAACTGGTTGGCGAGCATTTTGGCGCAGGCGCCGCATTTCCGGTTATCTTCGGTGCTACCGCGCTAGGCATGGGGGTTGCCAGCTTCTTTAACTCGCGCATCGTCGAGAGATTTGGCGCCCGCCGCGTTTCGCACGCAGCGCTTCTGACGTTTATCGTGTTCAGCACGCTTCAGGTCGTTCTGGCCAACAGCCCGAACGAAACGCTTTTTCAGTTCATGCCAGTGATGGCGCTGAATATCTGCATGGTGGGCTTCATCGGCGCCAACTTTGGTTCAATCGCTCTTCAGCCATTCGCTCACATGGCTGGTGCCGCTGCTTCGGTACAAGCATTCATGCGCATGGCAGGCGGCTCGTTTTTGGGGGTGTTGATCGGTTTGGCTTACGATGGCACCGCGCGCCCGCTTGCTCTCGCTTTCTTGTTAAGCGGGGTTGTTGCGCTGGTTGCGGTGTTGTGGAGCGAGAATGGCAAACTGTTTCGCCGCATAACGCCTCAAGGGGCAGAGCGCCCGGTTGCGGTTCCAGCCGCGCACTAATTCGCGGAGGCTTCAGCCTCCAGCGAATGCCCAGCTGATTCCAGACGAAGCTGTTGCCCTTGGCGTTTGATAGCAGGCGCACCTGCCAAAAGTGCGATGACCGCAAGCTCCTGATTCCACACCGGGCCTTCGCAAAACATTTGCGTCGCCATAACCGACTTGGAAATCATGCGCCCGGTTTCGATGCGATAGTCGCCTCCTATCGAGTTGCAACCAACGCTTGCGTTGAAACTGGTCTGCTCGAAGGCCAGATTGGCTCCGTCTTGCCTGACTGGCGCTATCCCATCAATCGAGGTTAGCCGCCAGTGGGTGCCAACCATCGCTA
>JBBRXQ010000541.1:0-1942 GCA_038238515.1 Sphingomonadales bacterium
AATACCGTTGATCGGCTGGAGCGGCCGATGCTTTTTGAGCAGCGACAGAAAGCTGCGCCATCCTTGCGCATCGACGCTGGAGTCAGAATCCTGGGTGGTATAGCGGCCTGCGGTATCAACCAGCGCGGCCTCATCGGCGAACCAGAAATCCAGATTACGCGTGCCGCCAACGCCCTTAAGCGATTGATCAGCAAACGGAAAGCGCAAGCCCGAGTTAAGCAAGGCAGTCGTCTTGCCTGCCCCCGGAGGTCCGATGATCACATACCACGGCCGACTATAGAGATAATCGCGCTTATTGCCCGTTGCCGACTTCAGCGATCCGAGCGCTTCGGCCATACGCGTGCTCAGCGCCGCGCTTTCCTGATCGCCTGCGCTAGGCGTTGAGAGCTCTGCGAGGATCGCATCGTTGGCCTTCTTGGCGCTGCGCGCGCGCAGGAATGCCAGAAGGCCCCAGCCCCCAAGGATCAAGACCGCGAATGCCGCGATCACCCACCATGACCGGAACCACCCCACGATAAGCGGCAGCCCAACGCAGAAAATAAGCAATAAAAACAGGACGATGAGTCCTGAAACAAACCACCAGTTGGTCAGAACGCGCTTCACCGGCTCGCTCCCCTCATTGCTGCCTCGGGACGACGATCTCGACGCGCCGGTTTTGCGATTTACCCTCGTTGGTATCGTTCGATGCAATTGGCTGGCTGTCGCCATAGCCTTGCGCCGAAATACGCCCCGGATTGCTCAGCACCGCGCCGATCAGGTTGGCGATGGTCTGCGCCCGCGCCGTCGACAAAGCGTTGTTGTCTGGGAAGGCGAGGCTAGCCACCTTGTCACTATCCGCATGACCTTCAACCGTAACCGCGCCCTTCTCGGCCTCAATCGCGCGGCCAATCCGTTCAAACAGCTCCGCGCGGCCTGTTTCAAGCTGGTCTGATCCTGACTGGAACAACTGACCAACGGTGGTGCGCACGCGCACTGTCGCGGCGTCTTCTTCAACCGTCACCAGTTTCTGGCGGATTTCAGGCTCAAGAAAAGTCTTTAAGCGGCTGATCTGCGTGCTTTCAGCCGCAAGTGGAGGCGGCGTGCCCACGCGCGAAAGACGAAGCGGCTGAGCCGGTGTCACCGCGCTGACGGCCTTCCAACTATCCTCGCCGGTCCACATCAACAAAACCCGCAGAGTAATAAAAAACATCAGCAAGAGCGCGGCGGCCAGCGCAGCCGCAAGCGCAATCTGGCTGAGCAGGCCGATCTTGCGCAACGGCGCGAGCACGCCTTTCCATTGCGGCGAAATCTCGATCATCGACAGCGAGCGCGGGTGCTCAAGCGCGCCATAGAGCCGGGTCATAATCTCTTGCAAACGCGTCTTGCCATCGGGCATCACGCGAAAGCGGCCCTCGAAACCTGCGGCAAGGCAGGCATGAAACAGCTCGATCAGATCGCTGTTTTCATTGGGCCGCATCAGCATTTCATCGGTTAGTTGCCAAAACCGGTCGCCGCCGATGTTCTCGCGGAAAAACTGCACCACGAGGCTGCGCTGCGCCCACATGGCACCATCGTGACCAACGCCCGGCAAATTTTGCGCGATATCATCAATCGTTGAGCACAGCGCATATTTGGCGCGCATTTGCGTTTCTTGCGGATAAGCAGGCGCAATCGCGCGCTCAAATGCGCTGATCGCCGCGCTGGCGCGTCCGTGCAGCTCGGGCAAAGCGATCCGCGCCCGCCCAGAACGCACGCTTGCCGCGAGCGCCAGCACCGGTCCTGCCTCGGTTACCAGCATGCTGCGGATATCGCGCGGCGTGGCGGGCATCGGGATGTCGTCGTCGTTCAGCACCGGCTGCGGCGCAGCAGCGACCATCGCGGGCGCTTGTTGTGCCGCAAATCCCGGGTCGGGCTGGCCAAATGAGGCGGGCGGCGGGGGCGGGGGCGGGGGAGCACCCCAGCC
>JBBRXQ010000542.1:0-1923 GCA_038238515.1 Sphingomonadales bacterium
CGATCGAGGGCACTATGGTAACCGCGGTGGCGCCAGAGCCGATCACGACGATGCGTTTGCCGGTGGCATCGAAATCGGTAGGCCAGAATTGTGGATGGAGAATTTCACCAGCAAAGTTCTCGCGGCCCGGAATCTGCGCGTCATAGGCTTCATCGTAATCGTAATAGCCCGAGCCGAGATAAAGGAACCGCGCGGTGGTGAGGCGCGGATTGCCCTGCGCATCTTCGGTGCGGAGCGTCCAGCGCGCAGTGGCTGCGTCCCAATCGGCTGAAATCACTTTGGTTTGAAAGCGGATGCGCGGGCGGATCCCGCGTTCATCAACGATGCGGCCCAGATATTCGAGGATCGAGGGGCCATCGGCGATCGAGTTTTCGTGCACCCAAGGTTCAAACACAAAGCCGAGCGTGTGCATATCGCTATCGGAACGAACGCCGGGATAACGAAACAGGTCCCAAGTCCCGCCAAGATTTTCGCGCCGCTCAAACAGCGCAAAGCTGCGATCGGGGCACATCGCCTGCATATGCGCAGCCATGCCGATGCCCGAAATGCCAGCGCCGATGATTGCGACATCGATGTCGGCCCCAGTGTCGCCAGCGATGTTGGCAGCCATCCCGCCGCCTAGCTTTGTTTGCACGCCCATGTTTTTCTCCATCTTGCTGACAAAAGTGTTAGCAAACTCGGGCTCAAAAGCCAGAAGCGTTTCATCGCTCGGTTAAACTGCATGCAGAGGCACAGGCGGATTGCGCTTTGCGCGCCCGCAAGACACAAGCGGCGTCATGCCCATTATTGCCGCGCGCCGTTATTCCGAAGGGAAAGCACACGAGATCGAGATCATGCTCGATGGCAAGCCACTGCATCCGCCTGGGCACGAAGTGTATGTCGGCACGTTCGATTGGATCGGCCTATGCGATCCCTCCGCGGAAGAAATGGAACTGGTCCGCCGCCAATATGGCCTTCATCCGCTAGCAGTGGAGGACGCGCTTCATCCGCGACAGCTTCCCAAGGTCGATATCTATGGCAACCAATTGTTCGTTGTGGCGCGAACGGCGGCGCTGGCGCAAGACGGCGAGGCCATTATCTATGGCCAGACAACCTGCTTTATCGGCAGCGATTTCATTATCTCGGTTCGGCTTGGTTCGGCCCGCGCTCATGATCAATTGCGCCGCGAGCTGGAATGCAATGCTGAGCGATTGGCCGAGGGCGCCGATTATGTGCTCCATGCGGTGCTCGATTTCATCGTCGATGGCTATCCGCTGATTGCCAATGCTCTGGAAGATGTGGCGCAAAGTATCGAAGAAGCGGCGATTGATGCGTTTCCAGATCCGATCACCATCCGCCGCATTTTCCGCCTGCGCCGCGAACTGCGCCGGTTTGACCGGGTGATTGGCCCGATGGAGGAAATGGTCGAGCGGCTGGTGCAGGCCGAATTGCCCACCATCGATCCTTCGGCGCGGATCTGGTTTCGCGACGTGCTCGATCATATTCGCCGCGCGATGGCGCGGATGCAGAGCTTGAAGGAGACATTGGCGGCGATTGTCGAAACCGCCGGCCTGCTCGAACAGCGCCGCCAAGGCGATACCACCCGCCAACTGGCCGCGTGGGCCGCGATCCTCGCGGTTCCGACCGCGATTGCCGGGATTTACGGAATGAATTTCAAGTATATGCCCGAGCTGGATTGGCGCTGGGGCTACCCCACCGTGTTGGTATTCATCCTTTCGGTCTGCTGCGGGCTTTATTGGCGTTTCCGGCGGATTGGCTGGCTCTAAGGGGGTAGACCCGCACATTAACCATTTCACTCTGAATAGTGCGCGAAAATACGAACTGCTGCGCGGCATACTCTCTAAGACTTCACCAACTAAACCCTCTGTCAATAAACGCAGCGCGTGCATTTTTGCCTAGCTGCAGATGGCGGGATGAAGCGGA
>JBBRXQ010000543.1:0-1911 GCA_038238515.1 Sphingomonadales bacterium
GGCTGGATTGAACGTCGTGATGTGCACGCCCACCGCAACACCGCCCAAATGGCTGATCGATCGCTACCCCGAAATCCTGCCTGTCGATCCGGCAACGGGCCGCACCCGGGGCTTCGGATCGCGCCGCCACACCGATTTTTCCAGCTTGGTTTGGCACCGCGAGGCTATGCGGATCAGCGAGGCGGTGGCTGCGCGCTACGGCAATAACCAGCATGTCACAGGCTGGCAGACGGACAACGAACTGTGCTGCCACCACACCACGCTCAGCGCTTCGCCAGCCGCGCGCGATGGCTTTCGCGCGTGGTGCGCCGATCAGTACGCCGATATTGCATCGCTCAATGTCGCATGGGGCAATGTCTTCTGGTCGATGGAATACCGCAGCTTTGACGAGATTGAGCTTCCGGTTGGGGCGGTTACCGAGACAAGCCCGGCGCACCGGATGGCGTGGCGGCGATATTCTTCGGATATGGTGGTGAAGTTTCACAACGACATGGTGGCGATCATCCGCGCGCATGCGCCGGGCCGCTGGGTGACACACAATTTCATCCCGATGCCCGAAACTGGCGTGGATAACCACGCGCTGGCGGCAAATCTCGATTTTGCGTCCTACGACAATTATCCGCTCGGCCGCGCTGATCTGGCGCTGGCGAAATCGCCTGCAGCGGAATTTGCGCCGTTCATGCGCACCGGCCATCCCGATTTTCAGGCGATCTTGTTTGACCAAACGCGCGGGCTCACCGGCAGGCCGTTTTGGGTGATGGAGCAGCAACCGGGGCCGGTGAACTGGGCAAATCACAATCCCCGCCCCGCGCCCGGCATGGTGCGGCTATGGTCGTGGGAGGCGTTTGCGCACGGCGCGGCTGTCGTCAGCTTCTTCCGCTGGCGGCAAGCCCCCTTCGCGCAGGAACAGATGCACGCCGGGCTGCTCCGTCCCGATTCGACCGAGGCCGAAGCATGGCCAGAAATCGCGCAGCTCGCCGCCGAACTGGCCGCGATAAACCTACCCGCGCCAGCTCGCGCGCCGGTCGCGATGGTCATCGATCATGAGTCTGATTGGCTCTCGCAGATCGAACAACAAGGCCGGGGCTATGATTATCAGGCCATCGTCAGCGCATGGTATGGCGCGGTGCGGCGGCTGGGCCTTGATGTCGATTTTGTCGCGCCGGGGGCCGAACTTACGGGATATGCGCTGGTGCTGGTGCCCGCGCTGGCCCTGCCCACCGCCGATGCCATCGCACAATTGCGCGATTGCAAAGCGCTGGTGCTGATCGGGCCGCGTTCGGGGGCAAAGACGCACGATGTCACCATCCCCGATGGCCTCGCGCCCGGTGCTCTGCGCGCGTTGGTGCCGATCCGCGTGTTGGCGGTCGAAACTCTCCGTTTCGATTGCCCCGGCACGATCACCATCGGCGCTGAAAGCTTCGCCAGCGGCGTCTGGCGCGAAACCATCGATGCCGGAGACCTTGAGGTACTTGGCCGCTATGAGGATGATGCCCCGGCGCTCGTCCGCAATGGCCATATTCACTATCTGGCCACGCTGACTGACGATGCCGCGCTGGCTGCGCTGTTAACCGCGATGGCCGCCGAAGCCGGGCTGGCAATCGCTCCGCTCGGCGATGTGCTGCGGCTGCGGCGGCGCGGGCATCTCACCTTTGCGATCAATTATGGGGATAAGCCGCTTAGCGCGCCTGCGCCTGAGGCGGCGACATTCCTGCTTGGCGCGCGAACGGTGGCCCCGCGCGATCTGGCGATCTGGCAAACCGACTGACCGGAACTTAGAACGCGAAGGCCTCCGTTTCATCGCGCTCGCCCAGCAAAAAGGCATCGGCCACCAGAGTCAATGGCCGCAAGTCGCAATCGCTTTCGCCTGCGGAGACCAACGCGGCAAAGCGGCGGTAAAGTGCGGGATAC
>JBBRXQ010000544.1:0-1899 GCA_038238515.1 Sphingomonadales bacterium
AGGTGGCAGCCCGCTTGGGCTGACGGAGGGGCTTCTTTTAGAAATACCCCTCCGTCAGCCGCCGCGCGTCTGCCACCTCCCCATTTGTCTTTCAGAAAAATGGGGAGGACTGAAGGATCAGCGCATCACCCGCGCTTGCGCATCTCGTCGCGAATCTCGGTCAGCAGATCAACTTCGCTCGGGCCAGCAGGCGCAGCGGCGGGCGGCGGCATCAGCTTATTCGCCTGGCGCACGATCATGAAAATCACGAACGCCATCAACACAAACGCAATAATCGCGGTCACAAACGCACCATAGCCTAGCATCGCCACACCTGCGGCCTTCAGAGCCGCATAGTCGTCCATCGATCCGGTATAGCTCGCCGGAACGGAGCCCAAAACGAGAAACTTATTTGTAAAATTTACGCCGCCCGTCGCCGCACCGATAACAGGCATGATCAAATCTTCAGTCAGCGAGGTAACGATCTTGCCAAATGCCGCGCCGATGATCACGCCCACAGCCAGATCCAGCACATTGCCGCGCATCAAAAATGCCTTGAATTCCTGCATCATAGCCATAGTTTTACCCCTCTTCTTTACCATGATCCCGCCTCCATGGTTTGTGGATAAAATACCTGCCACCGCGCCCAACACCGGGCAAGCCCCTATCGCTGCGCATGACAATCGGCCACTTGTCCTTGAACCGCGCCGCCGCTGCGCTACATTCATCCATGTAAACCCCGCAAGCTGCCGCAATCGCGCGTCGGCCCGGCACCTTAGAGGGACATCGCAGATCCATGGCCACCTTCTTCCATTCCCGCTTTGCGAAGTTCGCAATCATCGCCGCTGCAGCTGCCAGCCTGGCCGGATGCGGGGTCAATTCGATCCCCACGGCTGATGAAAATGCCAAGGCCAAGTGGGCCGATGTGCAAAGCCAGTATCAGCGCCGCTCTGATCTGGTGCCAAATCTGGTCGCCACGGTGAAGGGCTATGCCAAGCAGGAGCAGGATACACTGGTCAAAGTCACCGAAGCGCGCGCCAAGGCAACCTCAGTGCAAGTGTCCTCCTCCGATCTCAGCGATCCAGCCAAAGTTGCCGCGTTTCAGCAGGCTCAAGGCCAACTGAGCCAAGGCCTTGGCCGCTTGCTCGCCTCGGTGGAAGCCTATCCCGATCTCAAATCAAACCAAAATTTCCTCGCGCTGCAAAGCCAGCTTGAAGGCACCGAAAATCGCATCACCGTGGCTCGCCGTGATTATAATGAGGCGGTGCGCGAGTATAACACCACGATCCGCACCTTCCCGGCGGTGATCGGTGCAAAGATCAACTATGGCTCCAAGGCAATGGTGCCGTTTGAAGCCACCACTAAGGGCGCCGATACCGCCCCTGCCGTCAGCTTTGATGCCCCAGCCGCAGCGCCAGCAGCAGCACCAGCGAACGACAACGCAGGCGCAGATTCGAATGCTCCGGCCAAAACGGCGACGAACTGAGCGCGGCGCTCAGGCCCGCGCGCATGAAACGCCTCCTCTTTCTGCTCGCGGCGGTGCTGGCGTTTTGCGCCGGCCCGTCGCTGGCGCAGACGTTCCCCGCACTCACCGGGCGCGTGGTCGATGGCGCACACCTGCTCTCGCCCGAACAAGCAGCAACGCTTGATGGCAAGCTGGCCGCGCTAGAGGCGCAATCGCAGCGCCAGCTAGTGGTGGTCACGCTGCCCAGCCTCGAAGGCTATGAAATCGATGACTATGGCTACCGGCTGGGCCGCGCCTGGGGCATTGGCGATAAACAGCGCAACGATGGCCTGCTGCTGATCATCGCGCCCAACGAGCGCAAAGTGCGGATCGAGGCGGGCTACGGCCTCGAAGGCATCATCACCGATGCACTTTCCAGCACCATCATCAGCCGCGAGGTGGTGCCCCGGTTCAAG
>JBBRXQ010000545.1:0-1896 GCA_038238515.1 Sphingomonadales bacterium
CTCATAGGGGCTGCCGTTCACGCAGAGGAAGATCTCAGCGCCTTGGCTCGCCAGATGGCGGCACACATCGCCGTGCCAGATATCCTCGCAGATCGGCAGGCCCAGCTTGGCCCCGCGAAACTCCACCGGCTCGGGCAGCGGCCCGGGCAGGAAATAGCGCTTCTCGTCAAAGGTGCCATAATTGGGTAGCTCAACCTTAAACCGCGCCGCTGCCACTTTGCCGCCCTCAAGCAGCGCCACCCCATTGTGCAGCGCGCCATCCCGCACAAACACCGAGCCAACCAGCATCGCCGGGCCATCATCGGCGGTGGCCAAGGCGAGCCGCTCCAGCTCGGTCGCGGCGCGTTCGATCAGCGCGGGCTTTAGGATCAGATCCTCAGGAGGATAGCCGATCAATTGCATCTCGGGAAAGACGATCAAATCGCTGTGCGCGGCGTTGGTGCGCACCGCAAGCATCGCGGCGGCGTTGGCGGCAAGGTCGCCAACCTTTTGGTTCAACTGAGCGAGGGTGATGATGAGTTTATCGGCCATGCAATGATCCTAAGCGGCATTGGCCTTAATCTTCAAGCGATCGCTGGGTCTAACATTGCAAACTTGTCATCTTGGGCTAAAGCCCGCGCGACAAAGGCGCATCCTAGGGACTCGGCAAGCCATGAAAATCATGTCCGGCAACGGCAACCTGCCGCTCGCTAATGCCATTGCCGCTTATCTCGAACTCCCGCTGACCAAGGCTTCGGTGCGCCGCTTCGCCGATGAGGAAGTGTTTGTCGAAATTCATGAGAACGTGCGCGGCGAAGATGTGTTCGTGATCCAATCCACCAGCTTTCCCGCCAATGATAATCTGATGGAGCTGCTGATTTGCATCGATGCGCTGCGCCGCGCTTCGGCCAAGCGGATCACGGCGGTGGTGCCCTATTTCGGCTATGCCCGGCAGGATCGTAAACCCGGCCCGCGCACCCCGATTTCGGCTAAATTGGTGGCCAATCTGATCACCACGGCGGGCGCTGACCGTGTGCTGGCGGTGGATTTGCATGCCGGTCAAATTCAGGGCTTTTTCGACATTCCGACCGACAATCTATTCGCCGCGCCGGTGATGGCAGCGGATATCCAGACGCGGTATGCGGGGCAGGAGATCATGGTCGTATCCCCGGATGTAGGCGGCGTGGTGCGCGCGCGCGCGCTGGCCAAACGGCTGGATAACGCGCCGCTGGCGATTGTCGACAAGCGGCGCGACAGGCCCGGCCAATCCGAGGTCATGAACATCATCGGCGATGTGAAGGGCCGGATGTGCATCCTGATTGACGATATCATCGATTCGGGCGGCACGCTGTGCAATGCGGCGCAGGCGCTGATGGAGGCGGGCGCGACTGGCGTTGCCGCTTATATCAGCCACGGTGTGCTTTCGGGCGGCGCGGTGGCGCGGGTGGACAAGTCTGTGCTCAAGGAACTGGTGATCACTGATTCGATTTTGCCGACAGAAGCGACTTTGGGATCGAGCCGCATTCGTGTTATGAGCATTGCTTCCTTGCTGGGCGAAGCGGTGCGCCGCACCGCTGACGAGAGCTCGGTTTCAAGTTTGTTCGATTGATTTGCGAGGTTCCGGTTCCTTTCCCGACGGGGGGAGGGACCGGGATACGGCTGAACAAGGCGAAGCGAAGGGTCCGGTGTGAAAACAAGGGCTAGCGTCTGTGCGCGCAAGCAACGCTTTATCTGCGAGGCAGACGCACTCATGGTTGCGCGGCAGTCCGGTGTGATGTTGCGGTCCTATCGCTGCGATCGGTGCCGCCACTTTCACTTGACCAGCCGGACCAAGGGAAAATGGCGACCGCTGGAACTTGATCCCGCTTGACCGCGCCGCGCCGGGGGAGGAAGGCTAATGCCATGAACCTTGACCAA
>JBBRXQ010000546.1:0-1890 GCA_038238515.1 Sphingomonadales bacterium
GCGCCGTTATACACTTTCTTCACGCCCACTTCGCCAAACGCAGGCACCCGCGCCATCGCCGAGAGAATATACGGCTCCAGCCGGTCCAGCGCGTCGGGGAACAGCTCATATTCGCTATTCGCCGCCGGGCCATCGAGATAGCAGGCCGGCGCGCCCACTTCATAGGGACCAAGCAGCAGGCCGCCCGCTTCCTCGCGCATATACCAGCTGGCATCGGATTCACGCAGCACGCCCATTTCGGGCAGCCCCTTCGCGCGGCGCTCCATGATCGCGGGGTGCTGCTCGGTCACGATATATTGATGCTCAACCGGCACCACCGGAATATCCAGCCCAACCATCGCGCCCGTTTGCCGCGCAAAGCTGCCCGTGGCGAACACGACATGTTCAGCGGTAATCTCGCCCTGATCGGTGGTGACGATCCATTCGCCATTGGCCTTTTGGAGCACCCCGGTCACCGCCGTGTTGCGGTAAATCGTCGCGCCGCGCTGCCGCGCGCCTTTGGCCAGCGCCTGCGTCAAATCGGCGGGCTGGATATAGCCATCGCCGGGATGCTGGATCGCGCCGATCACGTTTTGCATGTCGGCCAATGGCCAAATCGCCTTGATCTCGTCAGGCGTCAGGAAATTGACCTCGACGCCGATCGTCTTGGCCACGCCCGCGTAATACAAATACTCGTCCATCCGGTCGCGCGTCGTCGCCAGCCGGATGTTGCTCACCTTTGAAAAGCCAACCGAAAGCTCGGTCTCGGCCTCGAGGGTGGGGTAAAAATCGACCGAATACTGGTGCAGCTTGCCCGCCGAATAGCTCATGTTAAACAGCGGCATCAGCCCGGCGGCATGCCATGTTGAGCCCGAGGTCAGCTCCTTGCGCTCTATCAGCACGACATCAGACCAGCCCATCTTGGCCAGATGATAAAGCGTGCCTACGCCAACCACACCGCCACCGATAACCACTACGCGCGCCGTCGTCTTCATAATGCCACTCGGCCTTCCCGATATCTTCGAGCACATGCTATGCCAGCCGCGCCGGGGCGGGTGAAACAAAGACTACGTCCATGCGCAAGACTAATGCGCGTTATTAGTCAATACCAGTATAAGCGCTCGATCGCCGCGCTCAATGCAGCGGCAGACGCGCCATCAGATGCGCCGCCGTGATCAACGCGCCGCACGCCGCAAGCGCAAGCCACGGCAGCACGCCAGCGCGACGCACCGTCGCGCCCTCGCCCAAATCTTCTGCAAGTGCAGCCGGAAACCGCCCTTTGTCCTGAACATAGTGGCGGAATGCAAACACGGGTATGATCAGCAGCACCGCAATCAAACCGTTGCGCAAAGTGCCCTCGCCCCAAACATCCGCGCCCGCGCCCATGAAAGCCATGTTCACAAAGCCCAGCACCGCGCCCAGCGCCAAAAGCCATGTTGGGCAGCGAAATGGCCGCTCCCACGCGCCGCGGTCCATCCGGTGGATCCACCCCGATTGCAGATTGAGGAAATTGAAAACCATATAGCAAACGTTGCTGATCATCAGCACCGCGAAGTAATCAGAAGCGAGCAACAGCACGAGATTAAACGCCAGATCGGTCCACATCGCCGCCGTCGGCGCGCCGTGCGCATTCACCTTGCCCAAAAACTTGGGCAACCAGCCATCGACCGACGCCTGATACAGCGTGCGCGAAGATCCCATCATGGATGTCATCACGATCAGCAGCAGCGAGAGGATCAGCATCGCTATAAACACATTCGCCACAATCGCGCCGCCGCCCAGAATCTTGGCCAAAGCCAGCGCCACCCCCGAACCATCGCCAATGCGCGGGTCCATCATCGCTTCGATCCCCAGCGAAGCCTGAAACGCCAGCGGCACCAGCGTAAAAATCACAATACACAAAATGCCCGA
>JBBRXQ010000547.1:0-1883 GCA_038238515.1 Sphingomonadales bacterium
CAGGCTATGACGGCCCGCGCGATTTATGGTCTTATGCAGCAACGGTGGCAGGGGCGGGCGCGCATGGCGATGGCTTTGTCTATCGCACGCCCAACACCGATGTGCTGGCGTGGATCGTAAGCCGGACCGAGGGGCGCCCGCTGCACGAAGTTTTATCAGATCGGCTGTGGCGTCCGCTTGGCATGATTGGCGATGCTGATCTGATGGTGGACGAACTTGGCTCGCCGTTTGCCGGCGGCGGGCTCAATCTGCGGCTTGAAGACCTCGCGCGATTTGGCGAAGCGCTACGGCTTGGCGGAGCAGGTGCAATCCCGGCAGGCGCAGTCGCGCGCATCCGCTCGGGCGGTGATCCCGCAAAATTTGATAATGCAGGTTATCCGCTGCTGGCCGGATGGAGCTATGGTAACCAGTGGTGGCATAGCAACGATGACCACGGAGCCTTCAGTGCGCGCGGCATCCACGGGCAGACCGTGTGGATTGATCCACAGGCCGAAATGGTCGTCGCGCGGTTCGCATCGCACCCGGTCGCCGCTAACGGCGCCAATGATCCTTTGTCGTTGCCTGCCTGGCGCGCGCTGGCAGAAGCGCTAACTTCCTGACAACGATGATCTGTTGGTCAAATAAGTCATTTTTTTGACAGTAGTTTGCGCAGCCCTTTTTTTCACTTGATGTTCATGCACGTACCTCTAATGACGCTCTCGCTGCCCCATGGGGACTTCCAAACCGCAAGGCAGTTTTTTCAACGTTCCGTTTGGGGGTCCCTTGAGTTGCACATCCATCATGACGCATTGGCTGTAGTTAGCGCACACGCGCCTGATCAACCCGCCATCCTCAATCGTCCGCACGCTGCTGCGCGTGCCGCCCGTTTCTTCGTCGAGAAGTTTCCGGGCAAGTCGCTCTATGCGGTGAAGGCGAACCCATCGCCAGATTTGCTGCGGGTGCTGTGGGATGCCGGGGTAACGCATTACGACGTCGCCTCAATCGGTGAAACGCGTCTGGTGCGCTCCACGCTCCCCGATGCAGTGCTGTGTTTCATGCATCCGGTGAAAACCGCTAGCGCGATTACCGAGGCATACCGCGATCACGGAGTGCGCGTTTTCAGCCTCGATTCGCTCGATGAACTAGAGAAAATTCGTGCCGCCGCTACTGCCGCCAACGATGGCGTTCTTCCCGAAGACCTTACCCTCTGCGTGCGTCTGCGGGTGTCGTCCGAAGGGTCTGAGCTCAGCTTGGCATCAAAGTTTGGTTGCGATCTCACTGGTGCGGCTGAATTGCTTCAGGCCGCGCGCCAGGTTGCCGATGCGCTGGGCATCTGCTTCCATGTCGGCAGCCAATCGATGAGTCCGCATGCCTATGTTCAGGCGCTGGAGCGTGTGCGTGCAGCAATCGTGGATGCGTCAGTAACCGTAGACATCATCGATGTTGGCGGCGGATTCCCATCGATCTATCCGGGTATGGAGCCACCAGCGCTCGAAGATTACTTCGGCTTGATCGATCGGACCTACGAATCGCTGCCGGTCTCTTATTCGGCCGAGCTGTGGTGCGAACCGGGCCGTGCGCTTTGCGCCGAATACAATTCCATCATCGTTCGCGTCGAAAAGCGCCGGGGCACTGAGCTTTTTATCAACGATGGCGCTTATGGCGCGTTGTTCGATGCGGCGCATGTGGGCTGGCGCTTTCCGGTCAAGCTTTTGCGGCCGGTTGCCAGCGATCAGCCGACGGAGCCTTTCAGCTTCTGGGGCCCGACTTGCGACGATATGGATCACATGGACGGTCCGTTTGAGCTGCCGGCGGATATCAAAGCGGGAGATTTCATCGAGATCGGGATGCTCGGCGCTTATGGAGCGGCGATGAAAACCGCGTTCAACGGCTTTGGCGCAAAC
>JBBRXQ010000548.1:0-1881 GCA_038238515.1 Sphingomonadales bacterium
CATCGAATTTGTCGACCCTGAACTCGAAGCCCTGCAGCGCCAAATTGCCGAACGGCTTGGCTTTCGGCTCGTCGATCACAGGATGGAACTCTATGGCGTCAAGCTTGATCGCAAAGCATAATGCCCGCCGCAAAGTAGGACCAGAGCGCTACGCGACCATCTCGTGGATGGGATGGGTGAGGATTGTTTTGCGCCTCATCTGCTTAGCGATGGCGCTGGTACTGTGTGTGCCGCTGCACTTGGCTTATCGCAAGATCCATTATGGATCGCCCTTCCCCCGGTTGTTCCTGATCCTTGCTGCGCGGGCGGTTGGGGCGCGGGTGCGCGCGCATGGCGTGCCGCTGCGGCGCGATGTGTTTTATATCTCAATCATCTGGGCTGGGTCGATATCCTCGCACTTGGCGGCGCCAGCGGCACGGCCTTCGTATCAGCCGCAGAGATTGGCCAAGCTCCAGTCGTGGGCTGGCTTGCGCGGATGAACCGCACCGTGTTCATTAGCCGCGAAGACCGCATGGGGGTCGCTGATCAGATCAACCGGCTGCGTGAGGCGCTGGCCGACAATTGGTCGATCACTGTGTTTCCTGAGGGCACCTGCACCGATGGCCAGTCGCTGCTGCCGTTCAAAACTCCGATCTTGCGCGTGCTGGAGCCGCCGCCGCCGGGAGTTCTGGTACAGCCAGTGGTGCTGGATTATGGCAGCGTCGCCGAATGGATCGGCTGGATCGGCACAGAGTCCGGGCTCGAAAACGGCAAACGCGTGCTGGCACGGCGCGGTTCTTTCCGGCTTGAAGTGCATTTTCTCGAACCGTTCGATCCGCGCGATTTTCCGGGGCGCAAAGCCATCGCCGCTGAGGCACGCAGCCGGATCGAACCCGCACTCGAAGCCGCGCTTGGCAAACCGCTGCGCCCCTTCGGCCACGATGCTGGCTCCGTCCGCTATGTCGCAAACACGTCAGACGCGGCATAGTTTAATAGTGGAACCAGCACTGCGCTATCTCAAGTTGCTGGTCGGGCGCGGTGCCGGTGACGCGATAGACCAGTCGGTCAGCAAGCGTGATACGGCGCGACCACCAGCCTTTGAGATCGCCCTTGAGTGGCTCGGGCTTGCCGATGCCGGTAAACGGTGTGCGCTGGCATTCCTTGATCAAATCATTCACACGCTGCAAACCATTGAGTGCATGGCTTTGCCAATAAAGGTAATCTTGCCACGCCGCATCGGCGAAAACCAGCCTCACAGCTCAATCAATTCCCGAGCCGCCCCTCTTCCCGCATCAAGCTGATGAAGCGCCTCAGCGAGCCGCGCCGCATTTGTCCCTGTCGAAAGCAAGTGCATCGTCTCTTCAATGGCGTTCCAGTCAGCCAGGGAGACCATGACCACCGCCTCACCTTTTTGACGCGAGATAATCACAGGCGACTTATCGGCCACGACAAGATCCATCACTTCGCGCAAATTGGCGCGCGCATCGGTGTAGGTCATCACGTCCATCGCCGGTCTCCTTGTTGGGTTTCTGTACCAATATCTGTACAATGTCAAGATTGTGCGCCAAGCGCTCTTCAATCTCAGCGCGAAATGGCTTAGGCGCACAGATCATGTCCCCAATCCAGCCCCCCCGCACGTTCCATGTCAAAAGCTTCGGCTGCCAGATGAACGTCTATGATGGCGAGCGCATGGCTGAACTGCTTGCTGCGCAAGGCATGACCGCCGCAGATGAGCGCGCCGATGCCGATCTGGTGGTGCTGAACACCTGCCACATCCGCGAGCGCGCGACCGAAAAGGTCTATTCCGACATCGGCCGCATTATCAAGGAAGGGCGGCGCAAGGATGGCTCGGTGCCCTTGATCGCGGTGGCAGGCTGCGTTGCGCAGGCCGAGGGCACCGAA
>JBBRXQ010000549.1:0-1879 GCA_038238515.1 Sphingomonadales bacterium
CGAGTGCTCTGCTTCGTCGGCGCGCGACTTAGTAGGAACGGGCGCAATGAGCGTCTCGCGGCGGAAGTCCGAATCGGGCAGTAAGCCGGGACCAAAAAGGAAGATTCGTGTTTCCCAGCCGGCGGGCGAGACCTTTAGGGGAGCGACGCCGGCGTATTCTGGACAGTACACCCAGCCACGATCCACTTTGTCGGCTCCTGCAAACGAATACTCCCCTCCCTTCTCAATCATTCGCTCAATCTCGGCAATGATGTCCGCGCTCAGCGAATAGGGCGGGATGGAACAGGCGCTGTCACCCGAATGCACGCCGGCCTCCTCAATATGCTGGAGCACACCGGCCACGCACACATCAGTGCCATCACAGATCGCGTCGACATCAACCTCAATCGCGTCGCGCAGATATTGGTCGATCAGCACCGGCGAGTCGCCCGAGACGAGCACCGCCGTCTGGATATAATTGTCGAGCTGTTCGGGCCCGTCGACAATCTCCATTGCCCGCCCACCGAGCACGTAACTGGGCCGCATCAGCACCGGATAGCCAATCCGCTGCGCGACCGCGATTGCCTCATCCCGGCTGCGGGCGATGCCGTTGGCAGGCTGGAGCAACCCCAGCTTGGTGATCAACGCCGCAAAGCGTTCGCGATCCTCTGCCAGATCGATAGCATCGGGCGTTGTACCCAGGATCGGAATCCCGGCATTTTCGAGCGATTTCGCCAAATTTAGCGGCGTTTGCCCGCCAAACTGGACAATTACGCCCACTAATGTGCCATTTTGCTGCTCAATATGGAGAATTTCGAGCACATCTTCGGCCGTTAACGGCTCAAAATACAGCCTGTCGGATGTGTCATAATCGGTGCTGACGGTCTCTGGATTGCAGTTGACCATGATCGTTTCATAGCCCGCATCATGCAGCGCAAAACAGGCATGGCAGCAGCAATAATCGAACTCAATCCCCTGCCCGATCCGGTTCGGCCCACCGCCCAGAATGACGATTTTCCGCGCATTGCTGGGCTGGCTTTCGCATTCGGGGTCGCCGAAACTGGGGGCCTCATAGGTCGAATACATATAGGGCGTTTTGGCGTCGAATTCCGCCGCGCAGGTGTCGATCCGCTTAAACACAGGGCGCACGCCTAATTTGTGGCGCAGCGCGCGCACTTCGCCCTCGGTAACGGCCCCCGCCATCGCCTTGGCAATATCGCCAATCAGCCCGGAACTGCGCGCCATCGATTCAGAGCCTTCGCGCATATTGACTGATTTTAGAGCAAGATAGGCGAGTCTTTTGTCTGAAAAACCCATCGATTTCAGGCGCCGCATCCCCTGCGCATCGCGCGGCAAGCCGTGCGTGCAGACCTCTTCTTCTGCTGCAATAATCTCGGCGATCCGCTCCAAAAACCAAGGATCATATTTGGCGATGGCGTGGACTTCGGCAACGGTGAAACCCTCACGCAGCGCCTGTGCCGCCACCAGCAGCCGGTCAGGCGTCGGGCGGGCAAGCTCTGCCTCAATTGCGGCGCGCGGAGCCCCCACCAGCGCATCAACCTGGTTAAAACCGCTCAGCCCCGTTTCCAGCCCGCGCAGGGCCTTTTGCATACTCTCATGGATGTTACGGCCAATCGCCATCACCTCCCCCACCGATTTCATCGCGGTGTTGAGCAGGGGTTCGGCACCCTTGAACTTCTCAAATGCAAAGCGCGGGATTTTGGTGACGACATAATCGATCGTCGGCTCAAACGCCGCCGGGGTCGCACCGGTGATGTCGTTCATGATCTCATCCAGCGTATAGCCCACCGCCAGCTTCGCTGCGACCTTGGCAATCGGAAAACCGGTGGCTTTGGAGGCAAGCGCTGAGGAGCGGCTGACGCGCGGGTTCATCTCGATC
>JBBRXQ010000550.1:0-1878 GCA_038238515.1 Sphingomonadales bacterium
AGCCGCAATACCATTCAGATCGGCGGCCTCGATGCTTAGGCGCACAGCTTCGGCAGCATGGCGCGCGCCGAGTTTACCCATCATCTTCATGCGGTGAATCTCGACCGTGCGCGGGCTGATCTCCAGATCGCGCGCGATCGCTTTGTTGCTGCACCCGTCAGCCAAACGGTCGAGAACTTCGCGCTCGCGCATGGAAAGGCGCGAAATTCGCTGGCGTGCCTCAGCAGCGCGGCCGCGCTGTACCCGCTGCGCATCCGCCTCGCGCGCGGCGCGGGCGAGAGCCTCGTTCAAGGGGCCGATCATTTCGGGCACGATCAGATAATCGAGCGCGCCGGCCTTGATCGCACGAACCACGAATGAGGTTTCCGGATTTTCGGCAATTGCGATGATCGGCAGCCATTGGCCCGCCCGCATCATCATGGCGACCAGATTGCAAATCCCCTCACCTACCGGTTCATCTTGTGCAAGCACCAGACCACCAGCCGGAGCATGCGCCAGCAGTTCCTCCGAATTGGCATAGATTTCGGCGTGGTGCCCCGCAGCAAAGGCGAGGCGGGCGAGCTGCGCACGGCGGGCGGAATCGCTGTCGAGAATGTGGAGTGTCATGCGTTCTATCATCCGCACAGATGATCATGCGCTGGGCGAGAACGCCAATAAGGTTTGTTTCGTTCTGAACCAAAAATTTGCTAAGTGTCGGCCACTACTGCCAGACACTAAGGGTTATTTAATCGAGAACGGACCTATTTGCGAGTGGTCGCATCGAATTGACTAGGAACATCACTGGGTTTGATGGGTTTGACACGAAAATCTTAGTGAACTCTCAAATAAAACGCTTATCATTCTGATCAATCGCAATAAGTATTTTCACTTATTACAAAGACGGATCGTCTGAATTGGGTGCCGCTGGATCAAACGTATAGCTGGGCAGCGAACGGAACGCTTCGCGCAGGGCCTCGCTCCAACTTGACGAGATCGTTTTGAAATATGGGTCGGACGCTAGAATGCGTTTGTGGTGTAGCGGCACAAAATTATCGCGTTCGATGACCATCCAATCAAACGGCAACCCGACCGAGAGATTGGCGGCCAACGTGGAATCGAACGATACCAGTAGCAGCTTGACCGCGTCTTCAAAGCTCATCGTCTTGTCATAGCCGCGCAGCAAGATCGGCCTGCCATATTTGGTTTCGCCGATCTGGAAGAATGGAGTGTCAAACGAAGCCTCGATGAAATTCCCCTCAGGATAGATCAGAAACAGGCGCGGCTCCATATCGAGGATTTGCCCGGCCACAATGATCGATGCGGTAAAACGCGGTCCCTCGCTTTGCATCCCGCCATCCTGCCTGCCGCCGATGACATCGCGAAGCAGGCGGCCCACTTCAGTCGCGACCTGAAACATTGTTGGCGCATCAAGGATAGAAGGCCGCCGTTCACCCGGCGCCTTGGTAC
Organism: Sphingomonadales bacterium; assembly: GCA_038238515.1. Classification (GTDB taxonomy): domain Bacteria; phylum Pseudomonadota; class Alphaproteobacteria; order Sphingomonadales; family Sphingomonadaceae; genus Novosphingobium. Next base: position 1,447 of record JBBRXQ010000550.1, read on the forward strand.
GCTCCTCGATCTGGCTGATCACGGCCTGTGTGGTGGCCAAATTGCCGGCGGTCATAATCGTGATCACCCGCTCCCCCGGCACAGACCAGCAGAACATTTTGCGAAATACAGAAATGTTGTCGACGCCCGAATTGGTCCGAGTGTCGCTCATCAGCACAAGGCCCTTATCGAGCACCATTCCCACGCAATAGGTCATTAGTTTTTTCTTTTTCCCCTGCTGCGCCCAGCCGTGCCTTGCCCTGCGATAATCAGGACGAACCGATTCTCACGCTTTCATTGTTCAACGCGCTGCTGCTGAACCGCAAGTGTTACCTGCATGGACTCATCACGCGCGCCATACCGGATACCAGTGATCGGCGCGGCATCACGGTAATCGCGGCCGGTGGCGACGCGGACATAGCGAGGATCGGGCGAATAGCCGTTGGAAATGTC
>JBBRXQ010000551.1:0-1874 GCA_038238515.1 Sphingomonadales bacterium
GCGATCAGGCCCCCAATCATCAATACCAGCACGAAAACCCGCAAAGTCGCATCAAACGGCAAGAGCGCGCAGCTCGCCGCGAGCGTGAGCGCAATGATCAGGCGATCACTTAGCCACCAAAGCCATGGGCTTGGGCGCAACACGGCCGAAAGCAGCCGCACCGCAAGAAGCAGGACAATGGGCGTGAACCATCCGATCTCAAGCGGCGAACGCGCCAAAGACGGGATATCGCTGCGCCAAGCGCACAGCGTGACCAGCGCGGCATCGATGCCCCAGCTTGCCAATCGCGCCGCTGGCGCGCGACTAGGGCGTACAAGCAGTGAACTAAGCTCAACTTGCGTGAGCAACTCTGCGGTCTGATGAAGCAGCCAAGCAAAGCCTAGCATGGCAAAACCGATCGTGTGCCAACCAAACCAACCCGCACCCATTCCGAAAATCGCGGTGAGCAAACCGGCCAAAGTGATCACGGTCGGTCGGGTTCCCGCGTGGAGCAAAGCCGGGCCAAACCGCCTCACCGCAAGGGTTGCGAGCCAGCGACCGGGTGCATGAACATCATAAGACTGGATATGAAGGCTCACCCAGCCCGGCTCGGCTCGATGCGCCTCGGCCTCGTCTCGCACCAGCAGCCAGCGCCCTTCATCTAGCAGCGATGCTGAGATTTGGCGCTGAATGACGCGCCCTTGCATCGCCAACCGCAGCAACGCCGAGGCAGGATTCCAATCTGTCGGCAGATCACCCAGCCCACCAACTAGCCGGCCCGGCAGATGCATCGCGCCGGCATACGCATTGTTTATGTCGATCCGCTCAAACCCCAATGCTAGCCCCTTTTCAACCGGCAGAGTGAGCACGCCTTGATTTTCGCCAAGCATGCGCAGCGCATCTTCAGGCATCGCCAGCAAACCATCGGTGATGACAAAAAGATCGTCCTCAGGGGCAACCAGAGGCGCAAGTGCACGCACGGCGGCAACGACATGAAACCGCGCACCGCGCGCCTCGGAAAAATGCTGGAGCGACACGATATCGCCCGTCAGCGTTTCGGCCATGACGACGATCCGTTTGCAGCCCAGCGCCAGCACGAGGCCGATCTGATGACGCAAAAGCGAATGTCCACCAATCGTGAGCATGCCGCGTGGGTCTGGCCGATCACCAGAGATAGCTTCCATCAACGATAGTAATGCGACCCGCAATTAAACTGCCCCTTTTGGCAGCTTTGTAGAGGCCAGGCTGCGCGCTGTCGATGCTCTGATCCAAACCGGTGCCCACCTTTGGACCCGCCATTCACAGCGCTAGTTGCTGGGTTCCAGATCATTCAGCAAGGCCCGCAGACGCCGCACAATCACCGGATCGCCTGGGGCCGATGCAAGAGCTTGATCGGCAAGCGCCATAAGCTCGGCCGCATGGAACGTGGCTGACAAGCTCTTTAGGCGCAGCGCTGTAATCTCCCAATTGCCATCGCAGCGTGACCGCTCGAGCAAATCGACTTGGCTTCGCGCGCTATCGACAAAGGCGGCGCGAAGCTCTTTGAACAGCGCCGGATCATCTCCGGTCGCCGCTGAAAGATGCGTGTCGATTGCCTCACCCAAATAAGCCATGGTGCTGAGCTTACGCGCCTGCGCGTTAAGATGGGTTTAATAATGCGAACCAATCGTGTTATGCCATCAAAGTGATTTTCAGACGCAAAATAATCGAGATCGAACCTGGCTTCACCAAAGGAGAGATGCCAATGACTGGTGCGTCTTTGGCTGACCGCGTCGACAGTGAGCTGACCGCCGATAGCAAGATCATTGGGGATGACGGCGACACTGAAGGTTGGCCCTTGCCCAGCACAAAACCGGGCGCGCCTGACGAAGAAATTGCATCGTCTGAACTAAAAC
>JBBRXQ010000552.1:0-1834 GCA_038238515.1 Sphingomonadales bacterium
CCCCGCCAGCAACGCGAGCAGCCCCATGCTAAGTGCAGCGCCGCAAAGCGCGCAAGCTGGCAGGAGCAGCGCCGAAGCGGCAAAGCCGAAGTAGAGCGACAAGACCGCGCCACGTGCCGCCCCTGATGAGACGCCGAACAGGCTGGGAGATGCCAGTGGATTGCGCAAGAACCCCTGCATTGCGGCGCCTGAGATGCCGAGGCCAGCGCCGGTCACCACTGCAAGGATTGTGAGGGGGCCGCGCAGCTCGGCAATGATGAGCCAGCGCGGATCATCACTGTGCCAGACGGCGATGGGCACCCAGACTTTGCCTACGATCAGTGACAGGATCGCCGCGACCACCAGCCCCGCAGTCAGCCACCAGTTGAGCTTTCGCGCTGAAACTTCGTAGCCGCGCGTTGCGGGAGACCGCGCCGCAAGGCGGCTAGCCGCGTGACTGCTGAGGCAATTGTGGGCCCGGCACATTGAAAAAGCCGGAACGGAAAGTGATGGATGGAGATGCGCTGCCTCAGCTGCGCAAAGGGAGGGTGTGAGAGCATCCGATCCTGTTGGTCCACGGCGACGCTTGCCGAAAGCAACATCGCGCGTGGACGCGCGATGAGATACTCCAGCGGGAGCACATCCCACTTTATCAGCCCATAGGTCGCACTCAAGTTCTCAAAACCGGTCTGATCGAGCAGCTCATTCGCATGAGTACCGCTGCCAGGAACCAATCCCCCACTCAGCCAGATTAGGGCGGGCATCTTGCGCTGATCGCGGGGACGCCCGGCCAACAAATCGCCGCCTCAACGCGGGCAATGCTGGCCGCCCCCCGTTCGGGATGCCCCAAGGCGGCCACAACCTCGCGGGTTTGCGCCAAACTCTGAGCGATGGTTTCGGGCACTCCGAGCTTAAGCAGGGGAATGTGTAGCCGTGCCAATGCGTTGACCGTGGAAGGCGCAACATGTCCGCTAGCAATGACAAGATCGGGCAGCAGCGCCATCACTTCCTCCGCCGTGCCCGATCTCGCGCGGAACCGCATGGCCTGCGCAAGGGGGATCGATGTCGCGGATGGATCCTGTGAATAGTGACTGATCGCCGCGATCTGCGCCGGATCGGCCACCCCCATCAAGATTGCATCAATGCAGGGATTAATCGATACCACTCGCACTGGCCGCGCGGTGACGGTGCTGGCCCAACATAGGCTTACGAGCGCCGCCGACCTTATCCATATCCAGCGCAGTTTTGAGCCATCAATGGGAGCCTGAGCAGCGGCGCGCGTGTTCATCTGTAGCGCAGCCTCACACCCGCATATGCGGCCCGGCCCAACGTGCCGAAACGCAGGACCGTCTCGTATTGCTCGTTGAACAGGTTTTCGATCCGACCATAGAGGCTTATCTGCTTGGTCAGGTCATAGGCCGCGCGGATATCGGCGAGGATGTAACCTGGGACCCGGGCGGTGTTGGACGCGTTGTCGAAGCTGCTCGCGACGTGGGTTACGCTCGCGCCCACTGATAGACCGAACGACCAACTGTAATCGATCGCGCTGTTGAAATTTTGGCCGGGGCGGCGAGCGAGGCGTTTGCCGAAATTTCCATTGCCCACGCGCGGTTCTCTGCGCGGATCAAGCTGTAGTTGCTGCAAATAATCAATTCTTTCACTGGCCGCAAAGCAAGCGAAAGTTCGATACCGTGTGCGTTAGCCTTGGCGACATTGTCGTGGGTGCCGAAGGGGCGATCCGTACAAATTCCGCCGAATGGCGCCGAGCAAGAAACGAAGTTGATCCGATCATTGCCATCACGTCGGAACCACGTCGCGCAGTAACTCGATCCGCTCGATGTTGCCGGTCAGCAGG
>JBBRXQ010000553.1:0-1822 GCA_038238515.1 Sphingomonadales bacterium
AATCGGCCAGCATGGCCTGATCTTCGGTGTGATACAGCGGCATATTTTCTCCTACCAATCTCTTAGGACCGGTTTTGTAAGGTGCGTCTGGATGCGGATGGCCCGCCCCCAACCCCTCCCCCGCAAGCGAGAGGGGGGAAGAATAGTTAGGCGCCGGGCAGATCCAGAATCCGCTTAGCAACGACGTTGAGCATCACCTCGCTGGTGCCGCCCTCGATCGAATTGGCCTTAGTGCGCAGCCAGCCGCGCGCGGCGGCGCCGCCACGGCTTTCCTCGCTCTCCCACTCAAGCGCATTGCTTCCGCCCGCGCTCATAAACAACTCGTGGCGACGCTTGTTGAGCTCGGTGCCTACATATTTCATCATGTTCGACCCTGCCGGATGGCCCCGGCCCACTTTCGCCTCGTCGAGGAACTTTTCACCCATCGCCGCATAAGCCAGCGCATCGACATCGAACATCGCCATCTGCGCGCGCAGCATCGGCTCATCCAGCCCATTGCGCGAAAGCGCCGCGCCGATGGTGGTGGTGCGATCACCGCCGCCCGCGCCCGAGATCATCTCGCGCTCATGGCCCAGCAAGTACTTGGCCACATCCCAGCCGCGGTTAAGCTCGCCCACGATCTGCGCCTTGGGCACCTTCACGTCGTCGAAAAACGTCTCGCAAAACGGAGAATTGCCGCTGATCAGCAGGATCGGCTTGGTGGTTACGCCCGGCGTGGTCATATCAAACAACAGGAAGCTGATACCCTGATACTTGTTTGCCTTGTCGGTGCGCACAAGACAGAAAATGCAGTCGGCCTTGTCGGCATACGATGTCCAGATCTTCTGGCCATTGACCGACCAATGGTCGCCCATATCCTCGCCATAAGTCTGCAGCGACACAAGGTCAGAGCCCGAACCCGGCTCTGAATAGCCCTGACACCAGCGAATTTCGCCGCGCGCGATCTCGCCCAGATAATGCACCTTTTGCTCTTCGGTGCCGAACTTGAGCAAGGCGGGGCCAAGCATCCAAATGCCAAAGCTTGATAGCGGCGGACGCGCGCCGATCCGCGCCATTTCCTCGCGCCACACTTTGGCTTGCGCCGCGCTCATGCCCGCGCCGCCATAGGCTTTTGGCCAATCGGCCACGGTATAACCCTTGGCCACGCAGGCATCGAGCCACGCTTTTTGTGCGGCGTTCTTAAATTTGAAATTGCGCCCGCCCCAGCAAATATCGTCTTCATCACGCACTGGCTCGCGCATTTCGGCGGGGCAATTCGCTTCGATCCAGACGCGGATTTCCCCGCGAAATGCTTCGATGTCAGACATGGCAACGGCTCCTCGTTATTTAACCGATAGATTAAGGCGGTTCGCGTTGCGCTGGCAAGCGCCGATTTGGCGCAATTATGCCGCGCCCGAGTGCCGTAGCGTCAACCTGATGCACATTGACGCGCGCTTTGCTGGGCCTAAACACCGGTGCAAATAAAACACTTAGTTCCTCTGTAGGAGAGACCAGATGCGATTCGAAGGTAAAACAGCCGTTGTTACAGGCGCGGCATCGGGAATCGGGCGCGCCACCGTGCTATTGTTCGCAGCCGAAGGCGCAAAAGTCTATGCTGCCGATATCGATGAGGCGGGTCTTGCCGAAACCGCTGCGCTTTCAAACGGCAGCGTCACTTGCGTGCGCTGCGATGTTACCTCGTGCGAGGACATTAAGGCGCTGATGGACCGTGCGGGCGCGGAAACCGGCGGGATCGACGCGGTGTTTAACAATGCCGGCGCGGGCGGCGACATGGCCAAAATCGATGAGATCGAGCCCGAAGGCTGGGACCGCACGATGGACT
>JBBRXQ010000554.1:0-1799 GCA_038238515.1 Sphingomonadales bacterium
GGGCGCCCACTACCAAGTGTCGGAAGGCGGCGAGGTGATTCGCGTCCTGGTCGTTGACGATCATTCGTTTGTCCGGGCCGGCCTGACCGAGTTGTTGGATGCCGTCGAGGATATTCAGGTCGTTGGCGAATGTACCGATGGTGCCGAGGTCACCGGTATGGCCACCTCCGTTCGACCTGATGTGGTGCTGATGGATGAACAGATGCCGGTCGGCGATCTTCGCTGTCTCGGTGCGGCGCGGATCGATCACCACCAGCTTGCCGCCGCGTGCCTTCAGCGCGCGGATACGGCCCCGAAAATCGGGCACGGTCCACACCGAACCGTTCGAAGCCATCGGATTGCCGCCGATGATCACCAAGGTCTGCGTGCGGTCGATATCGGGAATGCCAAACATGCTGGCATGGCCATACATCCGCAAGTTCGCCACCTGATGCGGCATCTGGTCAACGGTGCTTGCGGAAAACTGGTTCTTGGTGCCCAGCGCCTTGGTGAGATGATGCGCATTGAGCGCGTTGCCATAACTGTGCGCGTTGGGATTGCCGACATACGTGGCCGTTGAGACAGGATCGCGTGCCAGGATCGCGCGGGTGCGCGTGCCGATCTCGCTCAGCGCCGTCTCCCAGCTGATCTCGTGCCAGGCATCGCCGATGCGCTTTTGCGGGCGGCGCAGGCGATCGGGGTCATCCTGCAAATCTTGCAGCGCTGTGGCTTTGGGGCAGATATGCCCGCGCGAAAGCGGGTTCGCGGGGTCGCCCTTAATCGAGAGCACCTTGCGGCCTTCGACTTCTACCAGCACGCCGCAATTGGCCTCGCAGATGTGGCAGGTGCGATGATGAATCTGCGCCATGGCATTCACTCCCTTTGCGCTGCGGCGCATGGCCGAGCGATTAAGCGTGTCACTGCGTCGCCGCGAACGCAAGCGCGAAGCGGCGCGCACGCGGGGCCACAAATAAATTTCGCAGATGCAGCACCGCGCTTGGCAAAGCGCGCAGGCTGTGCAAGCAATGACGAACTGACAGCATGACCACAAAAATCCCTTCCCCCTCGTGTTATGACGAGATGCACGACGCAAGCGGAGCGCCGCGTGCTGGCTATGAAGACTATTGCGGCTGGCTAGCGCAGCAACCATCAGAGCTGCTGCGGCGCAAAAGCACCGAGGCTGAGGCCTTTTTTCGGCGCACCGGGATCACGTTTAACGTTTATGGCAGCGAAGACGCCGAAGAGCGGTTGATCCCGTTTGACATGATCCCCCGGATCATCACCGCGCAGCAATGGCGCAAGCTGTCGCGCGGGATTGATCAGCGGGTGCGCGCGCTGAATGCTTTTCTGCACGATCTCTATCACCGGCAGGAAATCGTGCGTGCAGGGAGGCTGCCCGCGCGGTTGCTCGAAAAGAACGCCGCATTTCTGCCGCACATGGTTGGCTTCACGCCGCCTGGCGGGGTATACACGCACATCGTGGGCATTGATCTGGTGCGCACCGGCGAAGACGATTTCATGGTGCTCGAAGACAACGCGCGCACACCTTCGGGGGTCTCTTATATGTTGGAGAACCGCGAGACGATGATGGCGATGTTCCCTGAGCTGTTTACCAAAGTGCGCGTGCGCGAAGTTTCGGATTATCCCCGCCGCTTGGCGCGCAGCCTCGCTGCTTGCGCGCCGCCTGCCGCGAAAGGGCATGCGCCGGTAGTGGCGGTGCTTACTCCCGGCACATACAATTCGGCCTATTTCGAACACGCCTTCCTCGCCGATCAAATGGGCGCAGAGCTGGTCGAAGGCAGCGATCTGCGGATCGAAAA
>JBBRXQ010000555.1:0-1795 GCA_038238515.1 Sphingomonadales bacterium
AGGCGTTGTTGCCAAGGCCGATAGCGCGGGGCAAAATTCGGCTCAAACTGGAAATTTTCGCCGCCATGAACGCGGATCAGAGCGCGCAATTCTTCTGCGAATTCCTCGGGCTCGTCGCGGCTGCGGCGGTCCATTTCATGAAATTGATGAATGTAGTCCGCGCGGACGACGCGGTGGATCGTTGGCTCGTCGATACCGATCAGGCGCAAACGGTTTGCCAGTTCGCTCTCATTCGGCGCGCAATAAAACCATGTGGGCGAGCGCTGGAGCATCGTTACTTGCGCGCCGCTATCGCACATGGCGGGAACCACGGTGGCGGCCGTTGCGCCCGAGCCGATGACGAGCACACGCTTTCCCTTTACGTCGATAGCCGGGTCCCACAGCTGGGCGTGGACGAAGCTGCCGCCTGCAGCAACATAGTCCTGCGTGCCCTGCCAATCGGGAATGTAAGGGTTCTTGTGGTCGTAATACCCTTGGCACATCCACAGGAACGAGCAGGTGAACACCAGCGTCTCGCCGTCCGCCCGCGTTACTGCGACAGTCCAGCAATTATCAGCGCTCGACCAAGCGCAACCGGTGATGGTGTGGCCATAGCGAATATGCGGGGCGATCCCGTTTTCCTCGATCACTTCGCCCATGTAGCGCAGGATTTTGTCCGCTTGAGCAATGGGCTCATCCACCCACGGTTTGAACCGGTAGCCGAAAGTGTAGAGGTCTGAATCCGAGCGAATACCGGGATATTTGTGCGTTTCCCAAGTGCCGCCGAAGGTATCTTTGGATTCGAGCACGATGTAAGTTTTGCCCGGGCATTGATCGCCCAAATGCTTGGCCGAACCGATCCCCGAAATGCCCGCACCCACGATGATGACATCAATGTGTTCTGGAACGTGCTCTGCGCCGTTTTGCTCGGCCATGTCTCTCTCCTGCTGCCGCTTAGGTCGGCTTTTGGTTTCGCGGTAAAGTCACCCTGCGTTTGCGACAAAAAGCCTTTATCTGCGCCTGATTGCAACAAGAAACTGCATCGCTCACCAACAGGCGGAGAGGCAGCGGTTGCGAAGCTTGCGGCATTGACCTAATCACTAGCCCAATGAACGCACGACACTGCGATATCGCGATCCTGGGCGGAGGACTGGCAGGCGGGCTGGTTGCCTTGGCATTCGCGCGGCACCGTCCTGATCTGAAAGTCCTTTTGGTCGAAAAGGATGCCAATCTCGGCGGCAATCATGTCTGGTCGTTTTTTGGCACTGACGTGGATGCAGACGGCATGGCAGTGCTTGCCCCGCTCATCACCGCCAGTTGGCAGGGATATTCGGTGCGTTTCCCCGAGTTCAGCCGCGATCTTCCGACTGCATATCATTCGATAACGTCGGAAAATTTCGATGCGCAGTTGCGCGCAGCGCTGCCAGAAGATGCGATCCTGACCGGCGCGCAAGTGGCCCAATGCAGCGCGAACGAGGTTGTCCTCAGCGATGGTACGCCGATCCAAGCCGGTGCAGTGATCGATGCGCGAGGGCTTAATTCCGTAGCTGGCCTGACGGGTGGCTGGCAAAAATTTGTTGGCCAGCGCTTGAAGCTAGCTGCGCCACATGGCCTTTCACGGCCCGTTGTGATGGATGCCACGGTGGCGCAGATTGACGGCTACCGGTTTGTCTATGCGCTTCCTTTTGCCGCCGACGAAGTGTTTATCGAAGACACATATTATTCGGACGACTCTTTGCTTGATCCCGCCGCATTGCGCGATCGGATTCGCGCCTATGCCGCCGCGCAAGGATGGCAAATCGAGAGCATCCTGGCG
>JBBRXQ010000556.1:0-1788 GCA_038238515.1 Sphingomonadales bacterium
CGCTGAGATTGTCGCGGCGATCGTCGAGACGCTAGGCTACGGCCCCGACGCGGCCAAGGACATGACGCAACGAATGCGGGCGAACTTGCTCTATCAGGCGAGCGTGAGAGGAGTTGTCAGGAAGGAAGGCGAGCGGGAAAAGGCTCGCGGGCGCTTACTGTGCTAACTTATCGAAGAATTGCCCGGACCAGCCGCAACGCTGCGGCCTTGTCGCCTTTGGACTGAACTAAGACATTTAAGATGCCACAGGCGAAATCAAAGTGATGATGCACTTTCTTCATTATCGACGAATGTTCCCCTGCGGCCAGTCCATCTTGAACTTGCGTTTCCTGAGCTTGGTGGGGATTTGTCCAACTATCTGATATTCTGGAGGATACGAAAATGCACATGTCAAATGAAAGTCTCCTGATCATATTAGGGGTCGGCCTCATCGCCGGATGGCTGGCCGGCCAAATCGTGCAAGGCACCGGGTTTGGGATCGTCGGCGATCTCATCATTGGAATCGTAGGCGCCTTCGTCGGTAGTTGGCTGCTGCCTCAACTGGGCATCCATCTTGGCTCGGGTATTATTGCGGCAATCATCAATGCCACCATCGGCGCGGTGATACTGTTGTTGATCATCCGGCTCGTTCGTGGCGGAGGCGGATGGCGAGGGAGGTGGGGGAGGCGTTGGTAGCCGTCCGCTTGTAGCGTCGAACGAGTTTGGGTGCCTTTTGGGTGGTAGACATGGAAACGCCGAATTATGTGCGTGATCCCGTGCCACTCCCGCACGAGCCGCGTGCCTGGCTTCAGCGAAATCGGCTGCGACGGTTTGGCCGCCCCGCGGCTCAACGGATCGGCGCCGGCCTGCTCCAGCTTCCGTGCGGTGGCCTTGGAGAGGCCGCCATACCCCCCTCTCCTGAAGCTTGTAAGTGATCCCACGGATCAAGGTCGCGGGAGAGCCGCATCGGCGGCGGCATTCGATGAAGCCGCCGCCACTCTCCGCGCAGCTCGAAGATGGCCAACTCCGAGAGCCGCGCGAGCGCCCCTGCGACATCGATCGCCGATTTGTCCATGTCACCGAACGCGCGTTTTGATGCGATAGCGGCGAAAGTCGGAGCGAGCCAATCAGACGTTCCGCATGTCCATTCTGCCATGGGGAGCCTGGCGCAATTGGCCGATCACGAATGCACATTGCGCGAAGCCGCCGGGTGAAAATCTCGCCATGGCGAAGCCTATGTCGTCCGCTCCGCCGGGCGTTTAGAAAGCATGGAGGAAATCGGCGATGTCGTCGTTGCGACCCGCGGCGGCGTGCCTGTGCGGGTGAAGGATATCGCGGAGGTGAAGATCGGTATAATCCTCGACATAGGCGTCTTCCTTGGCGCCAAATTTATGGATCAGGGAGCAGATCAGCCACGGGGTCGTATCGTTTAACCTAGCGATCAGATCGGCGCCGCTTTTCGTGCGATAGATCTCCTCGTTCACACGCCTAAAGACCTTTTCGATCTGCTCGTCGAGCTCGGTGCGGTCTGTTATGATCAGCACGCGGGCATCATTGACATGCTCGCGAATCCATTTGGTCAGCCATAACATCGCGAGGCTCTTGCCCGAGCCTTGCGCGTGCCAGATGATACCGCCTTCGCGGCGCTTTACGTGCTCTTGCGCGGCGCGCACGCCGAAATATTGGTTCGGGCGGCAGGCTTTCTTGACACCGGCATCGAACACGATGAAATCGTGGACCAGCTCGAGAAAGCGTTGCTTGCCGCATATCTGCACTAGCGCGCGGTCGAGAGGATTTTCGATCGCGCTC
>JBBRXQ010000557.1:0-1780 GCA_038238515.1 Sphingomonadales bacterium
GCCCGGGGCCAATAGATCAGGCAGAAATTCGCGATATCTTAAGGCGTCCGTGTCAATCGGTCGCATCAAATGCTGCACTCATTGAAGCACCAGGCCAACTCATCAGCCACTATGCGCCGGGCAAGCCCATGCGGTTAGACGCAAAGGTTGCCGATCTTAATGAGATCCATATCGGTTTTGCCGAGGTGGTCGGACAGGTTTCGCTATCTCAAAGTGGCGATCTGGCAGAAGCTGCAGCGCGCCTCTATTCCTGTCTCCACATCGCTGCGGCAGCTCAGCAACCTCGCATCGCTGTGGCTCCAGTACCTGATGAGGGCATCGGTGCAGCCATCAATGATCGTCTTCGCCGCGCAGCAGCTTAATCTCGCTTAACGATCCGTTTTGATGATCAAAGAAAAAGCCGCTGGTATTGCACCAGCGGCTTTCGACCATGACAGATCCGAGCCTAACTTAAGCGGACTCGTAATACTTTGGAGCGTATTCGTTCAGAATCGCAAGAATCTTTTTGAGCGCAGTTGGCTCGTCGGTTTTCTCCATCGCCGCAAGCTCCCGTGCAAGACGGGAAGACGCCGCTTCAAATATCTGACGTTCGGAATAGCTCTGTTCGGGTTGATCGTCGGCACGAAACAAATCGCGCGTCACCTCAGCGATCGATACCAGATCTCCCGAGTTGATCTTGGCTTCATATTCCTGGGCTCGCCGCGACCACATCGTCCGCTTAACTTTCGGCTTGCCCTTCAACGTTTCCATCGCTTCGCGTAAGGTTTTGTCTGAAGACAGCTTGCGCATGCCGATTGCTTCAACTTTATTGACCGGAACACGCAAGGTCATGCGTTCCTTTTCAAAGCGAAGCACATAAAGCTGGAGTTTCATTCCAGCAATTTCTTCATTTTGTAGTTCCACCACGCGGCCCACGCCGTGCTTTGGGTAAACGACATAATCCCCAACATCGAAGGCAAGTGCCTTAGTTGCCATTACATATCCTTTCGGAGCAGGCAGAAACGGAAACGGCTTGGAGCATATGTCCTTGGGGTAAAGCTCAAAGACCTTTGGGAGAAAGATCTGGTAAGACGACCGTTTATGCGCGGTCTGCGAGCCCTGCGATCCGGTTGCCGCTTGTCCTGCCTTCTCGTTTTGCTAAACACTCGACTCTACTATCGGTCATGCGTGTGATGCGCATATAGCAAGTCTGTCATAAAATTGCCAGAGGTCGATTGCCATAGATCGGTTCAGTGCCTCCTCAAGTTCGAAATTGGTTGGCTGGACCTTTGGTAGTTCATGATTGCTTAGGCGAGCGATCGCCTATCGCTATTTTATCTTTCACAAAATGGGGTAAATTCGCAGAATCGCGTTCGACTGCTTTTGCCCAAATTTCCGCCAGGTCTGCTTCCGCTGACGAACCCTTCGCGATGTAATTCAGCGCGAACTCAAGAGCTGATTTAAGGCATTGGATTACGTGGTGCTGATTGGCCGTGATGCGCTCAAGCGATGTGACCTTGGCATCAAGTTTGCTCATTTTCCCGAATGTGAAAATTGCACCAATCAAAAGGCCGCAAGTGACACATAGCATCGCGCAAGCTGCAAAAAGAGTGAGCATGACCGCAGATGATACGACAATATTCACAAGGTTTTGCATGAAACAGCCTCAAGATTAAACCTAATGTTTAATTAGGATGGCCTCACTTTCATGACTAAATATTAAAGCGAACTAGTTAATCGCCTTATATAAAATCAATCGCCCTCACCTGGCTCCGGCGAAAAATACTTCTCAAACTTGTCC
>JBBRXQ010000558.1:0-1748 GCA_038238515.1 Sphingomonadales bacterium
GCCCGGTTGGCCTGTTGTTTGGGCTCGACCTGTCGTTCCATCCCTTTTCATTGAACCCCAGCTTCCGTCCGCTGGCCGATCTGCCGCTGGCCGAAAAGGTTGCGGCGATGCGCGATCCCGAAATGCGCGCGCGGCTGCTTTCCGAAAGCCCCACCGACACCAATCCGTTTTTCTTGCAGATCGTGGAGGCGTCGACTGCATCTTATGCGATGGGCAATCCGCCCATCTACGATCCAGCGCCGGAAACCCGCATCGACCGCGAGGCAAAGCGGCGCGGAATTAGCGCGGCAGAGCTTGCTTATGATTTGCTGCTCGAAGACGACGGGCGCAGCATCCTGTTCCTGCCCGGCGCAAATTACCGGGATAACAACCTGGATGCCGCACGCGAAATGTGCGTTCATCCCAACACAGTCCTTGGGCTGGGCGATGGCGGCGCGCATTACGGCGTGATCTGCGACGCCAGCTTCACCACATTCTTTTTGGAAAAGTACGTGCGCGATGCTGCGCCGGGCAGCGCTATCGCCCTGCCCCAAGCCATCGCGGCGCTGACCGATGCGCCCGCGCGCACGGTTGGCTTGGCCGATCGCGGGCGGTTGGCGGTTGGCTACAAGGCCGATCTTAATGTGATCGATCTGGCCGGATTGCGCCTTCACGCGCCAACTATGGCGCGCGATCTTCCTGCGGGCGGCAAACGGCTGCGGCAAAACGCCAGTGGCTATACCGCCACGATCAAAAGTGGCGCGATTACCTATCGCAATGGCGAGCCCAGCGGCGCTTTGCCGGGGCGGCTGGTGCGCGGCGCACAGCAAAGCCCGGTTTTGTGTTGATCGGCGTTCGTGTTGAGGCAGACTGCAGTTACTGCGCTTTGGCGGGTTGCAACGCGTAAGACTTGTGCTTCGGTTTCTTAATGCCGCTTCTGCGCAGAATTGGTGGCGGCGAGTTTCTTGAGGGTGCTGTCAGTCTAATCGCAACTCGTCTCCATACGATGGAGCCTTGGTTTTGAGTGCCGATGCTCAATTTATGACTGCCTGCCACTCGGCCAGTGCGGCTGAGCGTCGTTCTTTGTAGGTCTGTCGATCAATAAGGTGGCGTTCCTGCTTGAAGCGGTTGCGGAATTTGGCGACGACCTCGGCAACATAGCCCAGCGCACGCCGCGTCGCCGCCTGCAAAGGACCGTCACTGGCAGACGATTGGCTGACATGTCGTTCATGTTAAGTCCTCACTTGCGAATCAAGATATGATGTATCATTGCATGATTGCGTAACGCTTGTCATCCCTGAGCGGCATTTTCTAGAGGTTGGGCGTTAATGCAAATCAAGCAATCAGCGCTCGATAGCATCGCCATCGGCGCTTCCTTTGCATGCCTTGTCCATTGTGTGGCGCTGCCGATTCTGCTCGCTGCACTTCCTGCTGTTGACAAAATTCTGCCTGTTTCCGGGTCATTTCATCTGGGGATGCTGATGATCGCAATCCCAGCAAGTTTAGCGGCGCTGCTACACGAGTTCTCGCTTCGCCGCGCCGCCGCACCGGTGCGGTTCTGGCTACTTGTGCTTGGGTAACCGGGCTTGTCCTGCTGCTCATCGGCGCGCTGGAATTGACGCAGCCGCGATATGAAACTGCGATCACCATAGCGGGTAGTATATTGCTGGTGAGCACACACATCGGCAATTGGCGGGCGCGCGGCTCGCGCCAAACCCTTGAACTCCCGCTTAGTTGAACATGCACTGCGGTAGATTGCCCTTGATATA
>JBBRXQ010000559.1:0-1740 GCA_038238515.1 Sphingomonadales bacterium
ATGTGCTGGCCGCGTTCATCCCCGCCGCGATCGTCGGCGTGCTGTTCAAATCGCGGATCGATGGCTTGCTCGAAAACCCAATCGTGGTGTGCTTCGCGCTCATCGCGGGCGGCGTCGTGATCTTGGTGATCGAGCGGCTGGTCCGGCACCAGACTTACCGCACGGTTGGGGAAATGCCGCTTAGCCAAGCCATCAAGATCGGCATGATGCAGTGCATTGCGGTGATCCCGGGCGTCTCTCGCTCGGGCGCGACGATCATGGGCGCGCTCACGCTGGGCGAGAACCGGCGCACAGCGGCGGAGTTCAGCTTCTTTCTGGCGGTGCCGACGATGTTTGGCGCGACGGTGAAGCAATTGTGGGACCACCGCCACGAATTGGCGGCGGGCACGGGCCAAGTCGGCTTCAAAGAAATCGCGATCGGCTCGGTCGTCTCGTTCATCGTCTCGTTGGTCGTGATCAAGTTTTTCATCGGCTTTGTTAGCAAAAGCGGATTTACGCCGTTTGCGTGGTACCGGATCGTTATCGGCGCGTTGGCGATGGCGTGGCTTTTGTGGGTGTAAAATCAGATGAGTAGCTTGAAACGCAAAGATTACCAGACACTGCTCGAGCCGATGCAGGAAGAGCTTGTCGCGATGGCGCGCTGGGCGGCGCAAACCGGGGCGCGGGTGCTGGTGATCCTCGAAGGGCGCGATACGGCGGGCAAAACCGGCGTGATCAACGCGCTATCGGATCGGCTCAATCCCCGGCAGGTGCGCACCGTGGCGCTGTCCAAACCGACCGAGCGTGAACAATCGCAATGGTATTTTCAGCGCTATGTGCCCCATCTTCCGGCGGCAGGCGAGATCGTGCTGTTTGATCGCAGCTGGTACAATCGCGCCGGGGTGGAGCGCGTGATGGCCTATGCCACCCCCGCGCAGGTCGAGGCCTTCCTTGCTGCTACGCCGGGTTTTGAGAAGCAATTGGTGGACGATGGGCTGCACCTGTTCAAGTATTGGCTCACGTGCGATCAGGCCGAACAAGAGCGCCGCTTTGAGGAGCGCCTTAACGATCCGATGAAGCGCTGGAAGCTGTCGCCGATCGATGTCGCAGCGCGCGCGCGCTATGCCGATTACACGGCGGCGCGCAGCGAAATGCTTGGCGCTACGCACAAAAAGACCGCGCCGTGGACGCTGGTTGATTTCAACGATCAGCATCTTGGCCGCCTCACGCTAATCCGCGATCTGCTCGATCGCCTGCCAATCACTGACGTGGAAACGCCCCCGCTGGACTTTCCGCCGCTGGCGCAGAAACCGCTGAAGGAGCGCTTTGACGGGCTGGAGCCGCTGCCAGCATATTCGCCAAACTCTTCCTCCAAACATTCCAAAGCTTGACTTTGAACTGATTCGGCTTCAACGGCGCATGTCTGCAAAGCGGCGTGGAAACGCGCCGCAGCACATGTTTGATGCGCCCGCGCAAAAGTTCAGGATTAAGTCATGGCCAAGCCCACTACCGTAAAGATCCGCCTGGTCTCGACCGCCGACACCGGCTTTTTCTACGTCACTAAAAAGAATCCCCGCAACACCACCGAAAAGATGGTGTTCCGCAAGTATGATCCCGTTGTGCGCAAGCATGTTGAATTCAAAGAAGCCAAGATCAAGTAAGCCTGCAAACGCGCCTGCTGTGCCTCCCGCTTCCGGCCAGCAGCATTCGGCACATTGAGCAGGTTCACCCCAAGTTCAACGCCGACCCGGCAAGGCTTGG
>JBBRXQ010000560.1:0-1733 GCA_038238515.1 Sphingomonadales bacterium
CTGGCGAGCGAGCGGACCTTGGCGGTGACGGGTCCGGTATGATCGCCGCCGATCCAGTTGATGCCGGTTAGCGTTGCCGCACCCACGGCGAGCGCGCGTTTGGGGCCGACGACGACGCGCTTTTCGCCGGGCTCCAGCCGAATGACGTAGAGCGGCTCAGGCGTGCCGCCGATCTCAAGCCCGCGGCGCTGGCCGACGGTGAAGTGGATGAGCCCCTTGTGCTGGCCCAGCACACGTCCGGATTCGTCGACAATGGCGCCGCTGGTGTCGGCATCGGGGCGGAGTTTCTTGACGAGGCTGGCGTAGTCGCCATCGGGCACGAAGCAGATATCCTGACTGTCGGGCTTGCCCGCCACGCCAAGACCAATCTCGGCAGCGATGTCGCGCACGAGCGGCTTGGGCATGCTGCCGAGCGGAAAGCGTAAATAATCGAGCTGGGCGCTGGTGGTGGCGAACAGGAAGTAGCTCTGGTCGCGCGCGGGATCGACGGCGCGGTGCAACTCCGCGCCCTCGGCCCCCAATACGCGGCGGACATAATGACCGGTCGCCAGGCAATCGGCACCCAAATCGCGCGCGAGCTTGAACAAATCAGTGAATTTGGGGCCCATATTGCACTTGATGCAGGGAATGGGGGTGCGCCCGGCGAGATATTCGTCGGCGAAATCGTCGATCACCTGATCACGAAAGCTCGATTCGTGATCGAACACATAATGTGCGATGCCCAGCCGGTCGCACACCGCGCGCGCATCGCGAATGTCGCGCCCGGCGCAGCAGCTGCCGGCGCGGCCAACGGCTTCGCCGTGATCATAAAGCTGGAGCGTGATGCCGATCACTTCCGCGCCGGTGCGCACCGCAAGGGCGGCCACCACCGAACTATCGACCCCGCCCGACATGGCGACGACGATTCGCTGGCCGCCAGGCGGGCCACTCAGCTGAAATTCTCCGGTGATCATGGCAGCGCAGATAGGCGCACCTGCACGCGGATGCAAAAAACATCCCCTTTCGCAAAAATATCGCCCGGCTTTACCGGACCTTCAGAACCCGCCGCTACACCCTGCCATTCGGTTGAATCACCAATCGATCGAGTCGATGTGAAAGTAGCGTTGTGGATTTGAGCTTTGCCCGTTTCGAGCTGGATGGCACGGCGATTGCCCTGCCGGGTGATCTGGCAGTGCTGATGGCCGGCGTTTCGATACGCCAGGCAACAAGCCAGACCGCGATGATCGAAACCTGCGGCACGGCGCCTGTTACCGCCGATGGATGGCTCTGCCCGCCACATGGTGCGTTCAACCGCACCATGGCCGCGACGATTTGCGCCTGGAAACAAGAATGAAGGCGGAATTTACCTAGCCGTTTCAGTGGATGTTCAAGTCCGGCTGATAATGGTCGTTAGAAGAGATTGAGGGGGCCCCCGCCCCGATCGAGGTAAGCATGATCGAAAACCAGAAAATTCGACCAGCACGGGTCATTGGTCCACTCGGTGAGCCGTTGACGCTGGATTCGCTGCCGCCGCCGGAGACGACCCGCTGGGTCGTGCGGCGCAAGGCCGAAGTTGTCGCCGCCGTGAATGGCGGGCTGCTGACGGTGGACGAGGTGTGCCAGCGTTACAACCTGACGATGGAGGAATTTGCCGGGTGGCAGCGCGCCATCGATCGATCGGGCATGCCGGGGCTGCGCGTGACGCGCAGTCCCGGCATGCCCGATCGGTCGATCGCGCGCTGCCACCCGGCAAA
>JBBRXQ010000561.1:0-1652 GCA_038238515.1 Sphingomonadales bacterium
ATCAGTTCGCGCCACAGATCTTCATTCTTCACCGGCTTGTTATCGGCTGTTTTCCAGCCTTTTTTCTGCCAGCCAAAGATCCATTTGGTAATTCCATCAAGCACATATTTGCTGTCCGAGTGCAGCGTCACGCGGCATGGTTGGCTCAGTGCCTCAAGCGCGCGGATCGCACCCATCAGCTCCATGCGGTTGTTGGTCGTCAATCGCTCAGAGCCGGCAAGCTCCTTCTCGTGCTCGCCAATGCGCAGTAGCGCGCCCCAGCCGCCTTTGCCGGGATTGCCCTTGCAAGCGCCATCGGTAAAAATCACGACATGTTTCATTTGAAAATACGCTTTATCGAAAGATTTCGGGGTTATCCCGATAGAACACTAGCCGGCGTCCAATTTGCATCGGATCGCGCCGCGTTACCAGCGCATCGGCTGGCGTGTTCAACCAGTCATAAGCGCGGCTCATCATAAATCGCATGGCCGCGCCCTGCGCCAAAAGCGGCAGCGCCGAGCGCTCGTCCACGTTGAGCGGGCGAAGCTTCTCATAGCCTTCGATCATCGCGTGCGCCAGTTCAAGACGGAATGCGCCGCTGCTCTCGTCGAAGCACCAAGCCAAGTGGGTGATCGCCAAATCATAAGCGCACAGATCATTGCAGGCAAAATAGAAATCGATAAGACCTGAGATCCTGTCGCCCAGCACCAGCGCGTTATCTGGAAACAGATCTGCATGAATGACCGCGCTGGGCAGCCCGGTGGGCCAGTTTGTAGCAAGACGGGGCAGTTCTTCAGCGACCAGCGCGGCCAGTGCAGGATCAATGGTGGCAAGCCCTGCATTGCCGCACGCTGCCGCCAGCCGCTGCCATTCGCTAACCCCCATGCCATTGGCGCGCGATGCCGGAAAACTAGCCGACGCCAGATGCATCCGCGCCAGCTCTGCGCCCACCGCATGCGCCTGTGCCGGGGTTGGCGTGCTGACAGAAACCCCCGGTAGAAATTCGATCAGCGCCAGCGCCTTATCGCCGCGCATGCGAAAAAGTTTGCCTTCTCGGTCGTGGATTGTGCGCGGAACCGGGCAGCCTTGTGCCGCCAGATGATCGAGCAGCGAGAGAAAAAATGGTAAATCCTCAAGCTCGATCCGAAACTCGTACATAGTGAGGATATAGCGCGACGGCCCCAAACCCTGCGGCCCAGTAGTCTCTAGTAGCCAGTTGCTGTTAGAAACCCCTTCGGCAATGCCTTTGGCTGAAATCAGCGTGCCGACGTCAAAATTGGCGAGCAACTCCGCCATTTCCTCAGCGCCGAGGTGGGTATAAACCGCCATCGGTTCCGCTCAATCGGCGAGTTGACGCGGCAATTTGAACACGATGTCTTCGACAGTGGTGGTCACAGTTTCTTCCTCGACTGCGCGCCACTGGCCCAGTCGATCGACAACCTCGCGAACCAAAACCTCGGGTGCTGAGGCGCCGGCGGTAAGGCCCAGTGTCGCCACACCTTCAAGCCATGCCTGATCGATATCGGCAGCGCGCTGAATAAGCCGCGCGGTGGTGCCTGCGCGCTCGGCCACTTCGACCAACCGCACTGAATTTGAACTGTTTGGCGCGCCGATCACCAGCAAAAGGTCGCAGCGGTCGGCAATCGCCTTTACCGCAGCCTGCCGGTTTGAAG
>JBBRXQ010000562.1:0-1620 GCA_038238515.1 Sphingomonadales bacterium
GACTTCGATCGGCTGGGTTGGCGGCAGTTCAGAGAGTGACAGAACAAGGCATTGCGGCGTGCGCTGGCGCAACAGCGCAGCAAGAGCGCGCCGCGCGCGAGGTTG
This sequence comes from Sphingomonadales bacterium, assembly GCA_038238515.1. GTDB lineage: Bacteria > Pseudomonadota > Alphaproteobacteria > Sphingomonadales > Sphingomonadaceae > Novosphingobium. The sequence goes on from JBBRXQ010000562.1 coordinate 106, forward strand.
GACAATGAGCGCGAGCGGGGACGCAGCGGCTCCGCGCTGCGCCAGAATTTCGGCAATGCGATCGGCAATTGCGCGCGCAAGATCGGGTTCGATGATGGGCTGGCCCGTGGTGGCATCGTGCATCCCGCCCACAATCATCTGCTCAAGCCCCGCTTCAAGCGTGAGCACGCCAAGCCGTTCGTTCGGCCCGCAAATGCGCGCCGTGATCAGTCCGCCCAGGTCAGCGCGTACTAGATCGACCAATCGCTCATGATCGGTGGTCTGCAAGACGGCCTCGCCCAGCGCCGCCAGAATTGGTAAAGGATGGGCGATGCTGATGCCGTCTTCTAAAAGCGCGCGCAGCAAACGGGTGAGCGCGCCGAGCGAAAGCGGCTGAGGGTGGATCGCCTCGACCAGACTAGACGCGCGTTCGCGCACGGCCTCAAGAATGGCGCGAACTTCATCGGGTCCAAGCAGCGCCGCCGGTCGGTCGCCCAAAAGTTGGTTGAGATGCGTGGCGACAACTGTGCCCGCGTCCACGGTCAGGAAACCTTCGGCAATCGCGTGGTCGCGCTGCGCAGCATCGATCCAGATAGCCGGGCAATCAAAGCTGGGATCGCGGGTTTCTTCGCCGCGCAGCCCATGATTGGCACGCGCTTCACCCGCATCGATCGCTAGGACTTGGTCAGGCCGGATGGTTGCGCCGCCAAGCGCCACACCGCCCAGCAAAATACGATAAGCGTTGGGCGCAAGGTCAAGCGAATCGCGCACGCGGAACTGCGGCACGATAAAGCCAAATGATTGGCTGAGCTGCTTACGCACGCCGGTAATCCGTGAGACCAGCGGCGATCCCCGCTTCTCGTCAACCAGATGGACCAGTCCATAGCCCAGCTCGATCGTTACCAGCGTGTGATCAGACACATCATCAAGCGTGATGCGCGCCGGATCAATCGCTTCGACCGGTGCGACAATCACTGGCGCGGGCCGATCAGCACGCTTTTTCAGCGTCCACCAGAGCCATCCGGCAAGACCGGCGGCGGGGAGGAACACCGTCTGCGGCATCGCTGGAATCATGCCGATCGCGCCCAGGATCACCGCTACTGGAAGCCAAGTGCTGGGCTTTGCAAACTGTCCGCCGATTTGCCCTGTTAGATCGCGCGCATCCGCAACGCGCGTGACGATCACCGCGGCGGCGATAGACAGGAGCAGCGAGGGAACCTGCGCGACCAGCGCATCGCCTACGGCGAGCGTGATATAGCGCTGCGCAGCTTCACTGGCGGTCAGCCCGTGGCTGATCATGCCAAGGCCAAAGCCAGCCATGATGTTCACCGCGAGTATCAGCAAAGCGGCGATCGCATCGCCCTTCACAAACTTGCTCGCACCGTCCATCGAGCCATAGAAATCGGCTTCTGTCGCCACTTCAACGCGGCGCGCCTTGGCCTCGTCGGCGCTCATGATGCCCGCAGCCAGATCGGCGTCGATGGCCATTTGCTTGCCGGGTAATGCATCGAGCGTAAAGCGGGCGGAAACTTCTGA
>JBBRXQ010000563.1:0-1611 GCA_038238515.1 Sphingomonadales bacterium
CGCACGGCGCGTTGCACGGGCTGATGCGGGTGCGGCAGTTCACGCAGGATGACGCGCATATTTTCTGCCGCGAGGACCAGATTGTCGATGAAGTCAGCCGGTTCTGCGACCTGCTCGACGCGGTGTACAAGGATCTGGGCTTTGGCGATTACGCCATCAAGCTCGCGCTGCGCCCCGAAAAGCGGTTCGGAACGGACGCGATGTGGGATTGGTCAGAACAGAGCATGCGCGATGCCGTGGCCGCCACGGGGCGCAACACGGCGGAATGGGGTTGGGAAGAACTGCCCGGCGAAGGCGCGTTCTACGCGCCCAAGCTGGAATTTCACCTGACCGACGCAATCGGGCGGACATGGCAGGTCGGCACGATCCAAACCGATACGGTGCTGCCCGACCGGCTCGACGCCAGCTATGTCGGCGCTGATGGTGAGCGCCACCGCCCGGTGATGCTCCACCGCGCGATTTTGGGCAGTTACGAACGCTTTATCGGCATATTGATCGAACATTATGCGGGCCGCTTCCCGCTATGGCTGGCGCCCGTGCAGGCGGTGGTCGCAACGATCGTGTCGGACGCGGATGATTATGCGCTGGAGGTTGCCGCCAGGCTGAAAGCGGCGGGCATCCGCGTGGAAACCGATCTGCGCAACGAAAAGATCAACTATAAAGTGCGCGAACACTCACTGGCAAAGGTGCCCAACCTGCTGGTGGTCGGCAAGCGCGAGGCCGAGGAAAGCACCGTGGCGCTGCGGCAGCTGGGCAGCGACAGGCAGCAAATGATGGCGCTCAACGACCTGGTCGCGCAACTCGTGAAGGACGCCACCCCGCCCGATCTTCGGTGATCGTCGCTGACCACCCTTTCGCATTCACGCAAAAAACCCTATACAGAACCCTTACAACCACAGGAGCAATACCCATACGTCCTCCCATGACCCGGCGCCCACTCGCGCCCCCGCCGATCAACGGTCCGCGCTTTAATGAATTCATCGTCTCGCCCAAGGTGCGCGTGATCGATCAGGACGGCGAAAATCTGGGTGTGATGTACACCCGCGAAGCGATGGAGCAGGCGCAGGCCGTTGGCCTCGACCTTGTCGAAGTGTCGCCAAACGCCGATCCGCCCGTCGCCAAGTTCCTTGATGTCGGCAAGTTTAAGTATGAGGCCCAGAAAAAGGCCAACCTCGCCCGCAAGAGCCAGAAAACGCAGGAGATCAAGGAGATCAAAATGCGGCCCAACATCGACGATCATGATTATGATACGAAGATGAAGAAGGTGCTGGAATTCATCGATGAGGGCGACAAGGTAAAGATCACGCTGCGCTTCCGCGGGCGCGAATTGAGCCATGGCCAGCTCGGCATGGCGCTGCTGCAACGTGTGCAGGCCGATGTCGTCGAAACCGCAAAGGTAGAGGCTTATCCGCGCATGGAAGGCCGACAGATGCTGATGGTGCTCGCGCCCAAGTGACGCTGCACGGGGGCGTGGCGATTAGAGCGGCCGGCGTAAAATCTGAATCGTCATTGCGAGCGCAGCGAAGCAATCCATCCGCACCACGCGCGGCACGCTGTATTGGGTGGCAACGCACGCAATGTCGAAGGTGTTGAAGAGTTAAAGCGCGAAGC
>JBBRXQ010000564.1:0-1610 GCA_038238515.1 Sphingomonadales bacterium
AAGGGAAGCCAGCTCGCGGTTATCGTGCGCCCGGTGGCTGTCGCGCAGGGTGCGCTCGTGGCAGCCGCTTTCGCGGCGCTCATCTGGCTGTTCCTCTCAACCGATCTTTCGGTCAAGCTCGTCGCGGAAAATAGCCACTCGGCCAAACCGTTGATTTTCAAGCTGGCGGGCACATGGGGCAATCACGAAGGCTCGATGCTGATGTGGGTCACGATCATGAGCATCGGCGGCGCTGTGGTCGCGCTGGTGGAAAAGCGGCTGAGAGAAGAAACGCTGGTGGCCACGCTCGCGGGGCAAGCATTTGTCAGCCTTGGCTTTTATGCGTTTCTGTTGCTCGCATCTAATCCATTTCAGCGCTTGCCACAGCCTGCACCCGAAGGCGCGGGGCTCAATCCGCTGTTGCAGGATATCGGCCTCGCGTTTCATCCGCCCACGCTTTACGTCGGCTATGTCGGGCTTTCGATCGCGTTTAGCTTTGCCATTGGCGCGCTGGTTACGCGCGATGTCGGCCCCGCCTTTGCGCGCGCGATGCGGCCATGGGTGCTGGGCGCGTGGATTTTCCTGACGCTGGGCATCACTGCGGGATCCTATTGGGCGTATTACACGCTGGGCTGGGGCGGCTGGTGGTTTTGGGATCCGGTTGAAAACGCATCGCTGATGCCGTGGCTCGCAGCCACCGCGCTGCTCCATTCGTGCAGTGTCTTGGCGTCGCGCGGTGCGCTCAAGGCGTGGACCGTGATGCTCGGCGTTGTTGCGTTTTCGATGTCGATGATCGGCACCTTTCTGGTTCGCTCAGGTATCCTCACGTCGGTTCATGCCTTTGCGGTTGATCCCACGCGCGGCAGCTTCATTCTGGTCTTGCTGGCGATCTATATCGGCGGTGCGCTTACTCTATTCGCACTGCGCGCGGGCACGGTGAGCGAGGGTGCACGGTTCTCATTTGTCAGCCGCGAGGCCAGCTTGGTGTTCAACAATGTCATGCTCTGCGGCATTTTGGGCATTGTTCTGATCGGCACTCTCTATCCGCTGCTCACTGAGGCAATGGGGGTGAAGGTCTCTGTAGGCCCGCCGTACTTTAACCCGGTTTCGGCGTTTTTTGCGGTGCCAATGTTCATGATCATGGCGGTGGGGCCGCTTTTGCGTTGGCGCGAAGACAAGGCCGCGCGGATCACATGGCCAGCGGCGCTTCCTGCGATTCTGGCGGCCGCAATTCTGCTCGGTGTGGTGATCGCGGCGCCATCGGTAAGCCTACTCTCAGCGATTGGGATTGCGATGGCACCCGCGCTTGCACTGGCCAGCCTGATGCCGCTGCGCGGCCGCAATCTGCGGCGCACCCCGCTGCCGATGTATGGCGGGGTTCTGGCGCACCTTGGCATAGCTGTGGCGCTGTTTGGCATGGCGAGCGAAAGCGCCTTTTCAACAGAGAAACTGGCCGCGATGAATCCGGGCGATGTGCAGCAAGTGGGGCCTTATACCATCACACTGAAGGCGATCGATCCGGTTGCCGGTCCAAATTGGACTGCGCTCGAAGCCACACTAGCGGCTAGTTATGAAGGTGCTGAGCCCATCATCATGCATCCGCAAGCACGCACATTCTCCAATCCGCCGGG
>JBBRXQ010000565.1:0-1609 GCA_038238515.1 Sphingomonadales bacterium
AAGATGGGGTTATTTTGGCGGCGGCGCAGGAGAATGTCGATGACTTGGCGGATTTCGGCATCGCGGCCAACGATCTTGTCGATCTTGCCGCTCCGCGCTTGCTCGGTCAGATCGACCGAATACTTGGCCAGCGCCTCGCCGTCGGCCACCGGGCCATCGCCAGCGCCGCCGCTACCCCCCGCCGCAAGCCCAGCTTCGGCTTGGGTTTCTTCGGTCGATGCGGCGCAGATTCGCTCAAACTCATCACCCAGCTTATCCGCCTGAATCTTGCGCCACTCGCTGCTAATGTTGCCCAGCGCATTTTTCAGCGTGGCGGTCTTCAGCATTCCGAACAACAGGTGGCCTGTGCGAACGCGCGCGGCGGAAAACTGAAGCGAGGCATAAAGCCAGCCCTTCTCGATCGCTTCCTCGATCTGCGGCGAAAAATCAGAAATCGCGGTCGCGCCGCGCGGCAGCGCATCAAGCGCCGCCACGATATCGCGCGCCAGCTTAGTATCATCGATCCCAAACTCGCGGCGGATCGCTGAAAGATCGTTTTGCGGATCCTGAACCATCACATGGATCCAATGGACCAGTTCGACATAGGGATTGCCGCGGACCTTACAAAAACCGGTGGCGGTCTCGATGCCCTTGAGCGCGGCTCGGTTCAAACGTCCAAAGAGTGCGGAACGGCTAATCTCGGTCATTGTGGAATCCCCCGTTTTTTAGATTTGATACGTCGCAGATGCGCATCGCCGCGAACCACTTTGCTTGGCAGATCGCTGGCGCTTCGTGGTTTTACCCAAGTATTCCAGCCCAATTGTGCGCGGCCATCGAGCCGGCACGGCGGCGCCTCATGTTCGTCAAGCTCGAGCGTGATATCCCACTCGAGATGCGATGGTTTGAATGCATCAAGCGCCTCGGCAGCAATCGCAAAGCGCGGCCCTGTTGGTAAAAGCGAGACGTAGTCCTGATAACTGGCCGCACGGATGATCACGCGAAACGCATCCGATGCGCTGCGCACCCGCCGCCCCAGAATGGCGTCACTGCCAAGCCTCACAAAGCCACGACCGAGCCTTGTTACGTCTTCAGGCTCCAGTTCGCGCCACCGGCCTTGGAATTCGAGCAAACGCACTTCTTGGCAAAGCAGATGGCTCATGGCATCTTCGATCGCAGTCGCGCTGCGCGACCCGGCGAACACGCTGGCGTAATGCGCGCGCAAGCTGGCGGGGAAGGCAACGGCGGCGGCAGCGCCCTCGTGCGCGCCCGAAATTGCAGCGACCCAGCTAGCAAAATAATCGTCATCGGGGCGATCAGCCAGGGCCGCAGGCTGCGAATCTGCCCATGACCGGTAAAACAATTGCAGCATTCGCCCGGCGATTAGATCAAGCCAATCTCCGAACGGTCGGCTCTTTGCGTAGCGCCGCTCATAAAATGCAAATTCGGTTAGGTGCGTGGGCAATGGCCCCATCGGTCCTGTCAGACCAAGCCACGTTCCTTCAATCCTCGCGCGTGATCTAGAAACACTGACTGCGGTGAGCGTAGCGTCGGCGAATCCAAGGTGGGGCGCTTGTGCCAGATCGACAAGATTGCGATCTGGCAGCTTTGCTTTGCCGATCCGTGGACGATC
>JBBRXQ010000566.1:0-1604 GCA_038238515.1 Sphingomonadales bacterium
GGGGGAAGCCCATACTATTACGGTTGAATTGGCGTGTTCAATCGCTAAACAGTCGCAATATTCGGACGGTGCAGGTCCACTAATCGAGTCTTTGAAAGCGCTGCCTTGGCTTTAAAATCAGATAGTCCGTTGTCCCCGATTGCGAAACTCCCGAGTGATAAACCCGTGGCAGACAAATCGGCACAGCAAGATGTGTTTGCGCGCGAAGTTGACGATGCGATGCGCGATGATCAGATGCGCGCTGGTTTGCGCAAGTTTGGTGTGCCAGTTGCCGCCGCTGTGCTGGCCGGGTTGCTCGGCCTCGCCGGCTACTTGTGGTATAGCGAACATCAGAAATCCGTGTCGGGCAGCGAGGGCGAGAAATTTGCGCAAGCGCTCGATCTGGTCGAGGCCGGGCGCATTCAAACCGCCAAAGACGCGCTTAGCCCGCTGAACAAAACCGCCAGCGCGGGATATCAGGCGGCGATCAAGCTTACCGAGGCGGGCATTTTGCAAGACCAGCGCAAAGATGCGGAAGCAGCGGCGATGTTTGCGAGCTTGGCGGCTGATACCGGTGCTCCACAGCCTTATCGCGATCTTGCCGCTATTCGTGAGATTGCTGCGAAATTTGATTCCCTACTGCCTCAACAAGTGATTGACCGGCTCAGCCCGCTCGCGGTGCCGGGCAATCCGTGGTTTGGCAGCGCTGGCGAATTGGTCGCGATCGCTTATTTGAAGCAAGGCAAATCCAATCAGGCCGGGGTTTTGCTCGCTGCGATTTCCAAAGACAAAGCCGTTCCGCAATCGCTGCGTCAGCGCACACGGCAGCTTGCCGGCCAATTGGGGGTCGATGCCGTAGATACCGCCGAGATCGCCCGCGTGAGCGCGCCGCAATGACAAGGATACGTTTGATGAATGGCAGCAGCCGATCTGGCCGGGGCAGCGTTGCTGTCGCCTTGATGCTTGTGCTCGCGCTGGGCGGATGCGGGATTGGTAAGAAAAAGGCCAAGTCTACGCCCACGATGGGTGAGCGCATTCCGGTGCTTTCGCGGATCGAGGCGGGTACCAAAGTCGATGCCGGCATGTCCGCGATGGAAGTGGTGGTGCCCTTGGCCGAAGCCAATGCAGATTGGCCCCAAGCCGGCGGCACTGCCTCCAAGTCTTATGGCCATCTCGTGCTCGGCAGTAACCTGCGTCAAGTTTGGAGTGTTCATATCCCCGGCTCTGGGCCAAAGCAGCGGCTGGCCGCATCGCCGGTGATCGGCGGCGGCCGCGTGTTTGCAATGGATAGCCAAGGCGTGGTCCACGCCTTCGATGCGCAAACAGGGCGTCAGGCGTGGGAAGATAGCTTTCGACTGTTGAAGAGCGCGAGTTCGTCATTCGGCGGCGGCGCGGCGTTTGATAATGGTAAGGTTTACATCACCAGTGGCCTTGGCGAAGTCGCCTCGATCGATGCGGCCACCGGCGCGATCAAGTGGCGGGTGAAGCCCGCAGGGCCATTGCGCGGATCGCCCACCATTGGTTTCGGCGCAGTCTATGTGATGACGCAGGACAATCAGATCATTTCGCTCAATGAAGAAGACGGCGCTTCGTTGTGGAACGAATCCGGCTCTGTCGCGCAAACC
>JBBRXQ010000567.1:0-1580 GCA_038238515.1 Sphingomonadales bacterium
CCGCCGTTCCACAAAGAAAGAAGCCCCAACATGGCCCAGTTCTCAGCAGCAGATCCGATCGTCATCCTCTCGTATGCGCGCACGCCGATGGGCGCGATGCAGGGCGCATTGTCCGATGTCTCCGCCACCGATCTGGGGGCCACCGCCGTGAAAGCAGCGGTTGAGCGCGCCGGGATCAGCGGCGAGCAGGTCGACCGCGTCTACATGGGCTGCGTCCTCCCCGCCGGTCTGGGCCAAGCCCCCGCGCGCCAGGCCGCGCTGAAGGCGGGCTTGCCGATGTCGGTTCAGGCCACCACGGTCAACAAAGTCTGCGGTTCGGGCATGCAAACCATGATCATGGGCGCCGAAGCGCTCGCGGCGGGCAGCGCCGATGTGATCGTCTCGGGCGGCATGGAAAGCATGACCAACGCGCCCTATTTGCTCAAAAAGCACCGCTCAGGCGCGCGCATCGGGCACGACACCGCCTATGACCACATGTTCCTCGATGGTCTGGAAGACGCCTACGAAGAAGGCCGCGCGATGGGCACTTTCGCGCAAGACACCGCGAACGAATATCAGCTCACCCGCGCGCAGCAGGATGAATACGCCATCGAATCGCTCCGCCGCGCGCAAACCGCGATCGCCGATGGCGCGTTCATCAATGAAATCGTCGCCGTCACCGTCAAATCGCGCAGCGGCGAGACTGTGGTCGATACCGACGAAGCCCCCGGCAAGGGCAAGCCTGACAAGATCCCCGGCCTGAAACCCGCCTTCGCCAAAGACGGCACGATCACTGCCGCCACCTCGTCCTCGATCTCAGACGGCGCCGCCGCGCTCGTCCTCACCCGCGCCAGCGTCGCCGCCGCGCATGGCCTCACCCCCGTCGCCGCCGTGATCGCGATGGCCGCGCACTCACAATTGCCTAAGGATTTCACCACCGCCCCTGTCGGCGCGATCACCAAACTGCTCGAAACAGCGGGCTGGAGCGTGAACGATGTCGATCTGTTCGAAGTCAACGAAGCCTTCGCCTGCGTCGCCATGTTCGCCATGCACGACCTCGGCATCCCCCACGATAAAATCAACGTCCACGGCGGCGCGACCGCGCTCGGCCACCCCATCGGAGCCTCAGGCGCCCGCATCATCACCACACTCATATCGGCGCTCCAACGCCACGGCAAAAAACGCGGCGTAGCCAGCCTCTGCATCGGCGGCGGCGAAGCTACGGCAGTGGCGGTGGAGCTGGTTTGAGGGCTTTCGGCAACTAGGACGCAGCCAAGGGGTTACGCAGAAGCCCGCCACCAGCCCCTCGCAAACGTATGTAGAAGTATAAAGCTCCCTAGCGATAAGAAGCGCTACAAAGTCCCCCTCCCGCCCGCGGGAGGGGTTAGGGGTGGGTTCTAGCCCCACACGCAACATAGCGCTTGACAAAACAAACCATATAGGCTAATTGCCCGCACATCGGGAGCATGGCTTGGGGCCACTTGTCTTGCTCTTTTGGCCAGTACTCTCATGGAGTGCCGACCAAAGCGACCGGTGCGGGCTGCGGGTTTAATGTGGGGCGTTACCAAACGTCTTAGCTAGGCATTTACCGCGCCAGCACA
>JBBRXQ010000568.1:0-1572 GCA_038238515.1 Sphingomonadales bacterium
GATCCGGTTTGCACCGCGCGCGGCGGGCGCTCGGTGTTGATCTTTGATGCCGCGATCCCCGCTGCTGCGCTGCCGCCGCTGCCCTGGCACTATGGATTGAGCGCGGTGATCGAGGAGGAGGGCGGGCAAAAGTCTTACTGGGCCATCGCGCACCCACCGGGCAAAGCCGATTTCCACAGCCCCGCTTGCTTCGCCGCGCGCCTTGCGGCACCTCAGCCATTATGAAATTCGGCATTGATCGCTTGTTGGCAGACCCCGCGCTGCGCGCGCCGCTAGCGGGCAAGCGCATATCGCTTGTCGCGCACCCCGCTTCGGTGACCGAAAACCTCGTCCATTCGCTCGATGCTCTAGCGGCCTGCTCCGACCTAAAGCTCGCCTCAGCATTTGGCCCGCAGCATGGCCTGCGCGGCGACAAGCAGGATAACATGGTCGAGTCGGGCGATTTTACCGATCCTATTCTCGGCATTCCGGTGTTCAGCCTTTATGGCGAAGTGCGCCGCCCGTCTGCCCAGATGATGGCGACAGCCGATGTCTTTCTGTTCGATCTGCAAGACCTGGGCTGCCGAATTTATACCTTCGTCACCACGCTGCTCTATTTGCTGGAAGCCGCACATGGCACTGGCAAGGCGGTGTGGGTGCTTGATCGGCCCAATCCGGCGGGCCGCCCGGTGGAGGGCACCATGCTCTTGCCCGGCTGGGAGAGTTTTGTTGGCGCAGGGCCAATGCCGATGCGCCACGGGCTGACGCTGGGCGAAATGGGCGGCTGGTTTGTCGATCATTTCAAGCTTGATGTTGATTACCGGGTGATTGCGATGGAGGGCTGGGAGCCGGATGGTCCCGGCTTTGGCTGGCCGCAGGATCGCATCTGGATCAACCCCAGCCCCAATGCCGCCAGCCTGAATATGGCGCGCAGCTATGCCGGGACGGTGATGCTGGAAGGCGCGACGCTGTCCGAAGGGCGCGGCACCACGCGGCCGCTCGAAGTGCTGTTTGGCGCGCCCGATCTTGATGCCAAAGCCATGCTTGCGCAGATGCACCGCTTTGCGCCGGAGTGGCTGGCGGGATGCGCGCTGCGCGAATGCTGGTTTGAGCCGACCTTTCACAAGCACGCCGGGCAGCAATGCAACGCGCTGATGATCCATGCCGAGGGCAAGTTTTACGACCATGCCGCGTTTCGCCCGTGGCGCTTGCAGGCGCTGGCGTTCAAGGCGGTCCGTGCGCTCCACCCCGATTATCCGCTGTGGCGCGATTTTCCTTACGAGTATGTCTACGATAGGCTGGCGATCGATGTGATCAACGGCGGCCCGGCGCTGCGCGAATGGGTCGATGATCCAGCGGCGCAGGCGGGCGATCTGGAAGCGGCAGCGGCTGCAGATGAGGCAGCTTGGGCCGAGACTCGCAGACCTTTCCTGCTGTATTGAGTCGTTCGATTGTGTCCCGATCCGGGGCGCTTTTCGAGTTTGGTTGACGAAGTTGACACAGTCCAGAGAGGAAGTGTCAACCAGTCGGGCAGGGGACCACCAGAGGACTATTCTGCTCAGAAAATGCAGGAAATTGGCGGTTCTGGCGGAC
>JBBRXQ010000569.1:0-1547 GCA_038238515.1 Sphingomonadales bacterium
AGTTTGATCCCTATCTCAATGTTGATCCGGGAACGATGAGCCCTTATCAGCACGGCGAAGTCTACGTGACCGACGACGGGGCCGAGACCGACCTTGATCTGGGGCACTATGAGCGCTTTACCGGCGTTTCGGCGCGGCAATCTGACAATGTTACCTCGGGCCGGATTTACCGCGATATTATCACCAAGGAGCGGCGCGGCGACTATCTGGGCGCGACGGTTCAGGTGATCCCGCACGTGACCGACGCGATCAAGGAATTTGCCCGCGCCGAAACGGGCGACCTCGATTTCGTGCTGTGCGAAATTGGCGGCACGGTGGGCGATATCGAAAGCCTGCCGTTTATCGAGGCGATCCGTCAGCTGCGCAACGAGATGGGGCGCGAAGCCACATGCTTTGTTCACGTGACGCTGGTGCCTTATATTGCCGCCGCCGGAGAATTGAAAACCAAGCCTACACAACATTCGGTACGCGAACTGACCGGGCTGGGTATTCAGCCTGATATCCTGCTGTGCCGCTGCGAAAAGCCGCTCCCCGAAAATGAGCGTGCCAAGATCGCGCTGTTTTGCAATGTGCGCAAGGAAGCGGTGATCCCCGCGCTGGATGCATCGAGCATCTATTCAGTGCCTCTGCAGTATCACGGCGAGGGGCTGGACGGAGAAGTTCTGCGCCATTTCGGGCTTGGCGCGCCTGCTCCCGATCTTGCGCGCTGGAGCGACATTATGGATCGCTATCAAAACCCCGAAGGCGAAGTGACAATCGGCGTTGTGGGCAAATATGTCGGCCTGCAAGACGCTTATAAATCTCTCAATGAAGCGCTGGTGCATGGCGGCATGGCCAACCGGGTGAAGGTGAACATCCGCTGGATTGACGCCGAATTGTTTGAACAAGGTGATGCCGATATCGCCGCGCTGCTCGAACCGATGCACGGCATTCTGGTTCCCGGCGCATTTGGTGAGCGCGGCGCGGAAGGCAAGATTGCCAGCGTGCGCTTTGCGCGCGAACGCAAGGTGCCGTTTTTCGGGATATGCTTTGGCATGCAGATGGCCTGCGTCGAGGGCGCGCGCAATCTGGCGGGCATTCACGAGGCCAGCTCGACCGAATTTGGCGAAACGAGCGAGCCGGTGGTGGGCATCATTTCCGAATGGATGACGCCTGAAGGGCTGGAAACGCGCGCAGCGGGCGGGGATTTGGGCGGAACGATGCGGCTGGGCGCTTATGATGCCACACTGGCGGGCAATAGCCATGCCGCGCAGATATATGGTACCCGCGCGATTAGCGAGCGGCACCGGCACCGCTATGAAGTTAATGTCGCTTACCGTGATCGGCTGGAGCAGGGCGGTCTGGTGTTCTCGGGGATGTCGCCCGATGGTCTGCTGCCTGAAATTGTCGAGCGGCCTGAGCATCCCTGGTTTATCGGGGTGCAGTTTCACCCCGAACTCAAAAGCCGCCCGTTTGAGCCGCATCCTTTGTTCAAGGGGTTCATCGCTGCCGCATTGAAACAGGCGCGGCTGGTTTAGTTCTGCGCGCCGCGCGTCAGTGCGACGTTA
>JBBRXQ010000570.1:0-1534 GCA_038238515.1 Sphingomonadales bacterium
CCAATCGGTCATCGCGCCGCCCGCGTGAATAAACCACAGCACATGATAGACCGAGAAATCGGCAATGCTCCAATCGGCACCAAACAGATACGCCCGCCCATCGGCCAGCTGGGCCTCCATCTCGTCCAGAAACGTGGCGTAAGTGGCCAGAGCCTCAGCCACCGAAGGCTGACGAATTTGCGCGCCTTGCACAAAGTTTGCCCGGTCAGCGGCAAAATCTTGTGCCGCCGCAGGATCGGAAAAAAAGCTGCCCATGTTTTCTGGCAGGAACCGCAGGGTCACCGAGGTGAAGAACAGCTCGATATCCACCCACCGCGCTAAAGTGCGCGCGGCTAGCAAATCGTCCTTCGGGAAAAATGTTTTGCCCGAGCCTTTGTCGTCCAAATACCGCGCGATCAGCGCCGTGTCGCAATAGACATCCGCGCCCACCTGCATCACCGGTGTGCGCCGATATCCACCAGTCAGCGGGATCGTGTCGGGCCGGGGCATCATCATGGGGATGATCACCGAGCGCCACGCTAGCCCTTTGGCGTTCAGCATCGCCCGGGCTTTTTCCGAAAATAGCGATTCAGGGTAATGATGCAGGATAAGCTCAGCCATTGTTGTGATCCTAGCCGGCGGCGGCCAAAGCGCCTTCAATAGCGCCAATCAGCCCTGCATCTTCTGCTGTCGTGGTGGGCGCAAACCTCGCCACAACCGCGCCATCGCGGCCCACAAGGAACTTTTCAAAATTCCACAGCACTTCGGGATCGGGATTTGGAATCATGCCATAGCCGCGCAGCGTTTCGCGGAAGGCTTCCTTGTCTCCCTGCGCTGCGGGCACAGCATCGGTCAGCGCCTGATACAAGGGATGCTTCTCATCTCCGGTAACCGCGATCTTGGCGAACATCGGGAAATTAACGCCAAATTTAGCGCTGCAAAATGAGGCGATTTCCGCATCGGTGCCCGGCTCCTGCGCCCCAAAATCGTTGGCGGGAAAGCCCAGCACGACAAAACCCTGATCGCGATAGGCGGTGTAGAGCTTTTCCAGTCCATCATACTGCGAGGTTAAACCGCATTTGGAGGCAACATTGACCACCAGCGCGACCTGCCCCGCATAATCACCCAGCGATGAGTTCTTGGCGTCGATGGTTTTGAGGGGGATGGATTGCAGTGCGTTGGTCATGGTCGCTCTCCTCGAAGGTATGCGTGAAGCATTGATCATGAGGCTAACGCTTTGGCGGCAAGGCACAAACGTTTTTTGAAGCCAACGAGGTTGGCCGGCTGAACCAGTGAATTAGGGTAGATGGTGTGGCAAATGGTTTGGTGCCAAAGGCAGATGTGGCCCGGCGCTTGGGTTTGACCGTGCGGTTTGTGGAAGGCCGGTTGCGGCTCGCCAAGCTTGCACCCGCCGTGTTCGACGCGCTCGCTGCCGGCGACATTACGCTTGATCTTACCAAGGCTTACGGCGCGACCTCGGATCAGGAAGTGCAGGCGCAGGTCTTTGCGCAGGTATCATCGGCCTACTATTCGCCGAGCCCCGACAGCATTCGCC
>JBBRXQ010000571.1:0-1528 GCA_038238515.1 Sphingomonadales bacterium
GGCTTTGGCATCGCGCGCGGCGGCAGGGCTTTCACTGCCTGCGCAATCGCCGCGATATGGGCGGGCGTTGATCCGCAGCACCCGCCAAGAATATTCACCTGCCCATGCTCGGCCCATTCGTGAACTAGGCCAGCGGTGGTCTCGGGCATTTCGTCATATTCGCCTAGCTCATTGGGCAAGCCAGCATTGGGGTAAACCATGATCAGCGTCTCTGCGATGGCCGAGAGAGAGCGAACATGCGGGCGCAGCTGGGTAGCGCCAAACGAGCAATTGAGACCGATGGTCAGCGGGCGGGCATGGCGCACGGCATACCAAAATGCCTCAACCGTGTGGCCCGATAGGTTGCGGCCCGAAAGATCGGTCAGTGTCATCGAGAGCATAATCGGCACCTCGCGGCCCAACTGCGTCTCCAATTTGCGCACCGCCATGATCGCGGCCTTGGCGTTTAGCGTATCGAACACCGTCTCGACCAAAATGAAATCCGCGCCGCCTTCCATAAGCGCCTCGGCCTGCTCGCGGTAAACCTCGACAAGGAAATCCCAATCGATCTCGCGGTAGCCCGGATCATTGACATCGGGAGAGAGCGACAGTGTCTTGTTGGTTGGCCCCACTGCGCCCGCCACAAAGCGCGGCCTGATTATTCCATTTTCGGCATCTTTGGCGGCAAATTCATCGGCCAAGCGGCGCGCCAGCTTGGCGCTCTCCACATTGATCTCGCGCACCAGATGCTCGGCGGCATAATCGGCTTGGCTGATGCGGTTGGCCGAAAAGGTATTGGTCTCGGCGATATCTGCGCCCGCTTCAAAATAGGCGCGGTGGATCGATTCGGGCACTTCGGGCTTTGACAGCGCGAGGATGTCGTTGTTGCCCTTCTGATCCTTGGCCAGCCCCAGCGATCCGGCATAGTCCGCCTCGCTCAGCTTCCAGTTCTGGATCTCGGTGCCAAAGGCCCCGTCGGTGATGAGAATGCGATTGGCAGCGGCTTCGAGCAGCGCGGCGCGGGCGGGAGAGGGCGTGATCATTAGGCAGCCTTATCAAGTGCGGATGAATTAGGGCGTAGGCCCAGCAGGTGGCAAATTGCGTAGGAAAGCTCCGCGCGGTTCAGCGTGTAAAAATGCAAATCGCGCACCCCGCCCGCATAGAGCCGCCGCGCAAATTCAGCGGCAATCGTCGCCGCGACCAGCTGGCGCGAGCCGGGATGCGAATCGAGCCCTTCAAACAGTCCGTCCATCCATGCCGGGATCGCCGCGCCGCAAGCCGCAGCGAACTTTCGCGTTTGCGCCACGTTTGACACAGGCAGAATGCCCGGCAGCACTGGTGCATCAATGCCCGCCGCCGCCAGCTTGTCGCGAAACCGGAAGAATATCTCTGGCTCAAAGAAAAACTGGCTGATCGCGCGGCTCGCACCGGCATCGAGCTTGCGCTTCAGATTGTCGATGTCGGCCTGAGGGCTGGCCGCATCAGGGTGCGTTTCGGGATAAGCTGATACCGAAATTTCAAACGGCGCGATTGCTTTCAACCCTGCGAC
>JBBRXQ010000572.1:0-1520 GCA_038238515.1 Sphingomonadales bacterium
CTGGCCGCGCTGGCGGTGGAGCGCGATTGCGCGAGACTGGAATGGTCGGTGCTCGATTGGAACGCGCCCGCGATCGGTTTTTACCAAGGGCTGGGCGCGCAGCTGAAAGAGGAATGGACCGGGATGCGCGTGGACGGCGCGGCGCTCATCAAGCTCGGTGCAGAAGCTGTAATTTAGACCAGAGCAGTGCTACGTTGCGTTCATGATATTGATGATACTCTGCGCGACATGAGCGAAGGCAACCCGACACGGCGCGACATGATGGCGGGGCTGGCTCTGGGCGCAGCGGCGCTGGCTTTGCCGGGCCGCGTTTTTGCGCAAGCCTATTCGATCAGCGAGCAGCATCGCCGGGTGCTGAGCGTGGCGCGCGAGCAGGTGGCGCGCATGGGCAATCGGCTTTGGCGCACGGACATGGCCGGGATCGCCGATTTCAGCTTGCCTTCGTCGCTGCGGCGCTTTCACTTTGCCGATCTGGAAAAGGGCACTGTGCGTTCGTTTCTGGTGGCGCATGGCCGGGGATCAGACCCCGAGCACGATGGGTTTCTCAAGCTGTTCTCCAATACCGAGGGCAGCCTCGCCACCTCACGCGGAGCGTTTATCACCAACGAGTGGTATACCGGCAAATATGGCACCTCGATCCGGCTGGTGGGGGCCGATGCCGACAATTCCCAAGCGCTGGAGCGCGCGATTGTGCTGCACCGCGCATGGTATGCCAATCCCGCAATGCTCGAAAAATGGGGCAAGCTGGGGCGCAGCGATGGCTGCTTTGCGATGGGCGAGGAAGATTTTAACGAGGCGCTGTGGCACCTATCGGGTGGGCGGCTGATCTATGCCGACCGGCTTGGGCTAACCTGATCTGCCGGTTGGCCAGCCACTTGCGAGGCGGGCGACCCCGCAACGAATTTATCAATCAAATCACGCGCCAGCCGCGCCGGACGCAAGGTGACCGCATCAAGGCAGCACCAGCTTGATTTGACCTCAGCCAACACGACTTCACCGCGCTTGATGATCGTTTCGTAAAACGCGCGCGCGCCGTGGACTTTTTCGAGCAGGACATGCGCGATCACAGCATCTTCGAGAAAAGTGGGGCGGCGATAGGTGATCTCGTGCTTCATCGCGACCCACACGTGGCCCGCGACGGCTTCCGCCGGAGCAAGCGCGCGCCAATGATCGACGACGGCGTCCTGCACCCATTTCAGGTACGACGCGTTGTTCACATGGCCCATGAAATCGATGTCGGCAGGATCGACCGCGATGGCGAATTGATGCGGAATGAAACTGCTCATGACATGGAGATAACATCTGATGTGTTGATTCGGTAGGGCGCGGCTGAGTTTAATTTGCAGGGTTGCTACCCAGCGCCGCTGCCCACTCTTCTGGCTTGAAGCCGATCAGCAGCCCGCTGGGATACTCTGCAACCGGCCGCTTAATCAGCGAGGGTTGTTCGCTCATCAAGGCAACCGCCTTGGCCGCAGCGAGATCGGCCTTTTGCGCATCGCTCAGTTTGCGGAAGGTGGTCC
>JBBRXQ010000573.1:0-1511 GCA_038238515.1 Sphingomonadales bacterium
ATCGGCGCAGGCTCGGTCACGATCATCTCCGCCCGCGCAGAAGCAAGCGGAACATCAACGCCAAGCTGCGCCATCAGCAGCCCGATCTGCGGCCCCGCCGCCACGACCAACGCATCGCATTCATAGCGCCCGCTCACGCTTTCCACCGCGGTCACTTTGCCGCCCTGCGTTTCAAATCCTGTAACTGGGCTGTGCTGCACAATCCGCCCGCCCAGATCCTGCAGCGCCCAGGCATAGGCCTGAACCGTGCGCTGCGGATTGGCATGCCCGCCAAACCGAAAATGCATGCCCCCCACACAATTCTCGCCTGCCAGCGGCACTGCCGCCTGCGCTTGGCTTGCATCGAGCAGATCGACGCGGTGGCCCATCTCGTTATTCATCTTGGCGATGTAATGATATTGGCTTAGCTGACGTTCGGTCACGGCGATCACGATGCGCTCTTTCTGGTGCTCGGTCGGATAGCCAAGCAGCGCGTCCATCTGCGGCCACATCCGCTGCTCTTCTTCAAACAGCGGGCTTTGATAATGCGACGCGCCGCCACCATTGCGGCCTGATGCTTCCCATCCGACGATGAACTTGTCGAGCACGGTCACCTGCGCGCCCGCGCGCGCCAGCCACCACGCCGAACTCAGGCCCGTCACCCCGCCGCCGACGACAACAACTTTCATCGCCGCGCTCACAGGCTCATGTTCCCGGCGATCTTATCCTGATGCATTTTCTCGCGAGGGGTGCCGATGTCGCGGTATGGTGTCCACTGCGTCGGAATACCAAACCACACATCCCAGCTCGCGCGCATCGTGCTATCCTCGTCCCAATCCGCCAAGATTTTGAGCGGCAGCGGACGCACCGGCGCGCGGTGCGAAGCAAGCGGGATTGTGCCAAACGGCTTGCCCGATTCCAGCGCAAGGATCATCGCCACCTGATCACGGCAACGGCGGCCCTGACAAACCCCCATCCCCGCGCGCGTCAGGCGCTTGATCTGGTCCTGATTGGCCGGTCCATCGCCCAGCAGGCTCTCTAGCGTGCGCGCCGCCATCGGATCGGGGCGCGAGAGATAGTGCGGCGGCTGCACACCGATAAGGTCTGCGCGGGTCACTTCCTCGCACTGGCACACAATAGTATCGGGCGCACTCAAAGCGCCCAGCGCCTGCGCCCACTCCATGCGGTATGCCACATGGTCAAAGCCCGTATTGGCCAGCCCGGCGCAATCGCCCACAAATGTCACGCCTTCTTCTATGCCAGGAACATAACCGCCGCGCATGACATCCAAAACCCGCGCACCGCCCATAGCATCGAGCAGCTCGATCGCGGGCACCGTGCCGAAAGCGAGGCAGATTGTGTCGCAATCGATCGCCGCACCAGAGCGCAACACTGCGCCCGAAACGCCATCGATGCCGCTCTTGGCCTCAGCAATCGCGTCATCCAGATAAAACGGGATCTGCGCCTGCTCCACGGCGCTGACCAGCGCCGCGCTACCCTGCGGGCTCACGCGCACTTCGACCAGACCCGCC
>JBBRXQ010000574.1:0-1477 GCA_038238515.1 Sphingomonadales bacterium
AACGCCTTTTCAGATTTACGAGAATGTCATCGGCTATACTGATGGGCAAGCAGTCGCATTACTGGATATTTGGTATACAGCCACGTATGCGCCTCATCTACAATTGTTAGAGAACTTCCCTTTGGCGGGGCAAACCGGATCGCAAGTCGTCGATATTGCATACATATTTTTCACAGGATCGCTGCGCATTACCCAATTGGCGATTCTACTTGCTACCGCTGCTGCGTGGCTTCGACCTGAAGTCGTCTCGATGCCGAGATTGGTAACGCTCGGTTTATCTTTTGCGCTCGTATCGGTTGAGTCTGGCGGCTACACGCCGATGTTCATTATGTTTTTTGCATTCATGGAGCGGCGCGAAGGATTTTTCCGCACGTGGGCTATTATAGTTTCCTACATTCTGTGTTTTCAGTTCGACCTAGCGATTGATGACGTTCCACCGCTGGTGCATGATACTTATTTCGGTGGCACTAACGAAATTGTGACTTACTATATAACGGCGGGCCCATTCATCAGGCCATTCTTATTTTACTCGATTCCTTTTGTTTTATCTTGCGAGACTATTGGACAGGTTTGGATGGATATTCGGCAGCAAGGATGGCAGACCCGGTGGCGGTTTCGCCATGATTTGCCAATTTTGATCGGGTTCGGCGAAGCACAGCAGCCACCGCGAAAAGCGCTTGATGGCGACCCCCTCAATGCACGGGTCTGATGGAATTCAAATAGCACTATAGTCGAGCGGTGCCGCTCAAGCACAATTGTCCACGAAGCCTCACACGCCTGAGCTTATGGAACTTCCGCTCCATCGCTCTGGGATCTGGCGGCCACCGAAATGCGGGCCAGCAAAGCATCAACCTGGACTTGCGCGCCGGAATGGGCGTTCAATTCAGTTACGATGCCATCGAACGGTGCGGTCAGCGCATGCTCCATCTTCATCGCTTCAAGGACCAACAGCTTCTGCCCCTTGGCCACCACGTCCCCCGCCGCGACATCGACGGAAATCACCCTCCCTGGCATCGGCGCGATGATCGCGCCATCGGATGCCGCACCAATGCCGCTGCCGCGCGGACGATAAAGTTCCACACGGTAGGCATAGCCTTGATCGAACTTGATCAGGCGGCCACGATCCGACGTCGCGCGGGTCTCATAATCGGCGTGGCTGCTCCAATCGGTTGGTAAGACGGCGGTCAGCGGCTCACCCTCGATTGCGATGACCGTATGCTGCGCCGCTGGCGCATTAAGCCGCATACCTGACATCGCCAGCGCCCGTGATTGCAGCGCTTTGGTGTCGGTCAGCACATGCAATGCGGCGTTGATCGCATCGGCGCTGAGCGGGGGGATTTCTGTAAGCCGATCAGCATGTCGCGCGATGAAATTGGTATCAACCGCCCCCGCCTTTAATTCAGGTTCGGCAAGCAGCTTCGCCAAAAAGCCGGCATTGGTCTTGATCGGCCAAACATCAGTTGTCCGGCACGCCGCC
>JBBRXQ010000575.1:0-1457 GCA_038238515.1 Sphingomonadales bacterium
CGATCACGCCTGCACGCCACGAGGCGGTGGTGCATCTGACCATGACCGACGATCACCCGTGGGCGCAGGCGTTTGTGATCATCGAAGCGCGCGCCCTTGCCGCTGGTGACGCATGATCGAAACGTCGGCCTCTGCGGCGAATGGCCAAATTGAGGAACCACCGCTCGGCATGCGGAGTAACCCGCCGATGGCAGGCGCGGTAACAGGTAAGGACGGCATCAGTTGGGTTGCCGAATTGCGCGGGCTGCTGCTGATGCTATTGGCGGTGGTCGGATTTCACAGCTTTATCGCGAAGCCATTCTTTATCCCGTCAATTTCGATGATGCCCAACCTGCTCGTCGGTGACCGGCTGGTGGTCTCAAAATATCCTTATGGCTGGTCGTGGGTTTCAGCATCATTTCATATCCTGCCGCGATCGCCGCAGAAAGTGTTTGGCGCAGTACCGGAATATGGCGACATCGTGATCGTAGTTCCGCGCGAGAGCGACAGCGATTATATCAAGCGCGTGGTGGCGCGGCCGGGCGACCGGATTGCAGTGGTGAATGGGCAGATTGTGCTCAATGGCAGGCCGGTGCCGCAAGCGGTGGAGCCGCCGCTCGATCTGCCGGTCGATATCAATCAGCCTTGCGATCCGTTGGAATTTCCCGGCCTTCAGTTTCGCGCCGCCGATGGGCGATTGTACTGCGAGCTACCGATTCTGCGCGAGACCCTGCCCAATGGCGCGACTTATCGGATTATTGATCACATGCGCCAACGGCTCGACAATTTTCCAGAAACGTTGGTGCCCGCGGGACATGTGTTTTTGATGGGCGATAACCGCGATCATTCGGCAGACAGCCGCGAAACGCTCGACCGGCAAGGACTTGGCGGGCCAGTGCCTCTGGCCGATGTGGGCGGGCGCGCTGAATTCTTGACGTTCTCCTTTAATGGCCGCGAAAGCTTGAACCCGCTGACCTGGTGGAGCGCGCTGCGCAGGGATCGGGCCGGGACCCGGCTGCGCCCCGCGATCGCGGGGCAACCGAACAGCCAAAAGGCAGCAAAATAGCAATGAACAATGCACCAGACTTAGCAGCCACGCCCAGTGCTGCTCCCAGTGCTGCTACCAGTCCCGCTCCTGCCGAGCATGCGCACGCGGCTGGTCCGATGGACATTCGCGATGACAGCGTGCGGAAAGAGCTTCAAAAAGCTGCAGTTTGGATCGGCATGGTCGCGCTGGTGGCGCTTGCAGTGCTGCTTGCCCAGCCGCTGCTGGTCATCTTTGGCGGGGTGGTCTTTGCCGCGATGATCGAGGGCGGGCAGCGGCTGCTGGGCCGCGTTTTGCCCATACGGCGCGGCGCGCGGATCGCGGTGCTGCTGCTATTAACGGTGGCGTTTGGCGTGTGGCTAGTGATGTTTGCGGGCGGCCAGATCACGCAGCAGGCCGCTGAGCTACCGACAATTGTCCAAGCGCAGGGCGC
>JBBRXQ010000576.1:0-1451 GCA_038238515.1 Sphingomonadales bacterium
ACATACGAGATATCGGGGGTGTGGTGGCCATCTTTGGCAAACGGTGTTGGCACCGCGATCACGAAAACATCGGCGGGTTCGATCTGGGTAGAAGCGCGCAGCAGACCGCGCTGGACCACGCCGTGAACCAGCCCATCAAGATCGACTTCCTCGATATGAATCTCGCCGCGGTTGATCGTGTCAACCACGCTTTGCGTCACATCAAGCCCAAGCACCGGGCACCCAGCGCGCGCGATTATCGCCGCCGTGGGAAGGCCGATATACCCCAGACCGACAACGCAAACCTGCGGTTTCAGTTCACCCTGCATGCCCTAGAAGCTCCACGATACGATAGGCGGCGCGGCCATCCCCAAAGGGATTGTGCGCGCGCGCCATGGCTGAATACGCAGCCTTATCGTCGAGGAGGGTAAAGATTTCGGTAACGATGCTGGCGGTTTGCGTGCCCACAAGCTTGGCCGTTCCCGCCGCAATTCCTTCGGGGCGCTCGGTCGTCTCGCGCATTACCAAAACTGGTTTGCCGAGCGCAGGCGCTTCTTCTTGCACCCCGCCGCTATCGGTCAGCATGATCTCGGCCACTGACAGCAATCGCGCAAAATGGGGATAATCCAGCGGCTCGATCATCGCCACATTGGGCAGGCCAGCCAGCGCCGCATCCATTACTTTGCGCACATTGGGATTGGGGTGAACCGGGAAAATCAGCGCAACATCATCGCGCTGCGCAATCTGACGGATCGCCTCGGCAATCGCCTCCAGCCCGCCGCCAAAGTTTTCGCGGCGGTGGCTGGTAACCCCAATAATCCGCTTGCCCGCAAAGCGCGCTTCGAGATCGGCCAAGCCAGACGCCAGCGCCGGGTCTGCCGCGATCCGCGCCGAAACCCATTGCAACGCATCGATCACGGTGTTTCCAGTGACATGGATCGTCGCTGCATCGACATTTTCCGCGATCAGCGCGGCCTGCGAAGTCGTGGTCGGCGCGAAATGAAGCGCGGCGATCGTGCCGATGATCTTGCGGTTCACTTCCTCGGGCCAAGGGTGATAAATGTTGTGGCTACGCAGCCCGGCCTCAACATGCGCCACCGGCACCTTGCGATAATAAGCAGCGAGCGCGCCGGCCATCGCGGTTGCGGTGTCGCCCTGCACCACCACCCAATCGGGCTTTTCGGCGTCCATCACCCCGCCCAGCCCGGTGAGCAGCGCCGCCGTCAGCGCATCGAGCGTCTGGTCGGGCCGCATCAAATTCAGGTCATGCTCGGGCACGATGCCTGCAATCTCCATCACCTGATCGAGCATCCCCCGGTGCTGCGCCGAAACGCACGTCACCACGCGAAAGCGCGGGTCGGCTTTGAGCGCATGGATCACCGGAAACATTTTTATCGCTTCGGGGCGTGTGCCGAACACTACTAGAATCGTCTTGGTCATAGACTGCGCTCTTAGCTCGCAGGGGTTAAAGC
>JBBRXQ010000577.1:0-1432 GCA_038238515.1 Sphingomonadales bacterium
ATCCCGGCCACCCGCATATCACGGCCAGCCGCTTGCTCGCCGGCGTCAGCATTCTGTCCGATGGCGCGCTCGATTTTGGCGCGGACGCGGCGCTTGATCGCTTGGGCCACGGCACTGCGGTCACCGCCGCGATCCAGGAACAGGCGCCCGATGCCATGATCCTGCCGATCCGGGTGTTCCGCGAGGCGCTGCGCGCATCGCCGCGCGCGCTGATTGCGGCAGTCGATTGGGCCAACGCGCAAGGCGCACACTTCATCAATCTCAGCCTGGGCACCACCAACCCGGCACACGCAGACCATTTCGCCGCCGCAGTTGCGCGCAGCACCGCGCGCATCATTGCGCCTCGCACCGCCGGCAATGAAACGCCGTGCTGGCCCGGTATGCTCTCCGGTGTTCTTGCTGTAGAGCTAGATTGGGATGTGCCGCGCGGCACAGCGCGCGCGGCTGAAAACGGCGTCTTCTACGCCTCTGGCTACCCCCGCCCCATTGATGGCATCATCCCCCAACGCAATCTTCACGGTATAAGCTTCGCCACCGCGCAAATCACCGGAATGGCCGCCGCCGGACGAATTTGAGACGCGCAAGAGCTATTTTGCGCCAAAGCCAATGATAGACTGGCGGAGAGCCAATTCGCTAACTGGTATTGAATATAAACAATTTATCTATGGTTGTAAAATTACACCACCTTGCATCCGACCACTTTCACACACGCGAGGGGTGCAACTCGAAATACAGATCCCCAATATATACCATAATGAATGCCAGGCACCCTCAAAACCTTCAAAAGGGAACTTTCGAGCATTTTGAAGGTAACATGAGCGGCGGCAGCAATTGCAATGGCAATGCCTCTGCTGAGAAGTCTTTCAAACCCATGAAGCCCGAATACTTCTGGCGACAGAACTGGCCAATACAGCGATAGATGTAAGCCGCCATATTCCAGCACATCAATGGGCCACTTTCGGCATCTCAAGCGGCACTTTTTTACACTCTTTCGTGGCAATCACTAGGTGAAGCTCGTCAAGGAGCTTTGGCTCGTTGGATAGCGCCTACCGGGGAACCGGTAGGGTCAGAAGAACGAGGCTACGCCGTGGTCCGCTCGAACAGCTTCCTTAGGGTCTGGACCCATTAATCACGCCTTCGGGATTTGACCAAAACGGCGCTTCGCCCCTTGTCGGCTGAAAAGCCGGCAAGATACTTGGGCAGCGTCAGATCGATTTGAAATATTCACATATTCCTGCACCTCTCTTCCTTGCGCTGGGCCGTTTTGCCTCAAACCTCGAACTCATGATTTATGGGTCCAGACCCGAAGTGTTATCCTTTGCCAAAAAAGATTTCCGAGGTCATTCCGAGGTTATGACCGCTTTGAAACGTCCAGTACTTCATCTTCACATTCCCAAAACAGGGGGGCAAACCTTTGGACAGCGCATCGCTA
>JBBRXQ010000578.1:0-1413 GCA_038238515.1 Sphingomonadales bacterium
AAACTGCGCGATCAACCAGTCGATCAGCACGATCTCCTCGGGCCGTTCGATCTTGGGCGCAACGATACCATCAAGCCACGGGCCAATCACTTCATCCAGATCGCGCAGGCACCATTCGGTATCAGCGGCATTGATCCGCACGTAGCCCTTACACCTGCGCGGAGCTGCAAGCGCAGCCACAGCAACTGCCCGGCTGGCGGCCTTTTCAGCAGCAGCGCAGGCGTCCTCCAGATCGAGAATGACCGCATCCGCACCGCTTTCAAACACCTTTTCAACCTTGCGCGGATGATTGGCGGGCGCAAACAGAAAGCTGCGAATCGGTGCTGGAGATGCGGCGGGGCCGCCTTGAATTTGCGCCATTGTGATGAATTCTTCGCTCATATCGCGCTCACATGTCCTTCTTTGCGTTTCAAATCGACCGAATAGGAAAACCGACCAGCGGGATGTTCGCTAACCGAAACTTCAAACAGCCGACCCGTCCGGTCCCGGTATCGCCGCACGATAATCAGCGCGGGGCTGCCCGGGGCCACTTCCAATGCTTCGGCTTTGCGCTGCGAAAGCGATCCGCCGATCAGTTCGGCGTTGATGTCGGTCGCAAACAAACCCGAAGACTGTTCCATAATCTGGAAAGCCGGGGTTGCATCTTTGCCAATACGCTCGGCTATCCCGGCAAATTCGGCTGGCACGT
Organism: Sphingomonadales bacterium; assembly: GCA_038238515.1. Lineage (GTDB taxonomy): Bacteria > Pseudomonadota > Alphaproteobacteria > Sphingomonadales > Sphingomonadaceae > Novosphingobium. The sequence goes on from JBBRXQ010000578.1 coordinate 689, forward strand.
AGATGTCCGTCCAGCAAACCGGGCTGCGCTTGGCTTCCACCCGGATAGTCTCGATCCGCGCCCAGCGCGCGCCCACAGAGCATGGCAACATTTGCGCCAGCGCCACATCGGCCTCGATAATCGTGGTGCGCAGCACCTTCAGCCGGGTCTGCGGCGCATATTGCAGCAGCTCGTCCATCGATCCCAGCTTTTGCACCATTTGGTCGGCCGGATGCGTTGCCGTCACCACTGTGCCGCGCCGTCGCTGGCGGCTGATGAGGCCATTTTCCTCTAGCCTGCTCATCGCCTCGCGGATGGTAAACCGGCTGACATCATAAAGGCTGGCCAGCGCTTGCTCAGGGGCCAGCTTCTCGCCGATCGGCCATTTGCCCGACGTGATTTCGCCCTGGATCTGATCGGCGATCTCTCGATAGCGGGGGATCGGCAAGGTTGTCATGCGCGCATAGTCCGATGGTTTGTAAATTATTGGTCTGGACCAATCGTAGTTTTGTTAGCATAGTTTGTGGGCGCGGCAAAGCAAGCGCCCGCTCCCCTGCATGCGCAACCGCGCCCTGCCGGTGATGTTGAATTTGATGTTGAAAGGATCAGACTGTGCCAGAGCCTCTTAAGGACAAACGCGTACTCGTCATCGTTCCCTTCCCGCTCGATGATGATGGCGTCGCCAACCGCAAGGCGCAGCTCGATTCGGTGCAACTGGGGCCGGGCATCAGTTTTGATTACAAACC
>JBBRXQ010000579.1:0-1412 GCA_038238515.1 Sphingomonadales bacterium
CTTAATCGAAGACCGGATCGAGACTGCTGGTTCAGGAAGAGGCTCAGCAACCGGCTGACTTGGGCTCAAACCAGCAAGCGCTGTGTAAACATTTGAAATCAGGACTGGCAGATCGCTGACGGCAACACTATTATTGCTGACATGCGCAGCGACGATATCAGCCGCCAATGTGATCAGCGTTTCACGCATATCGTTTTCAATTTCACTCATATCGTATCGACCTTCTTTTTTTAATTGAGACCATCAGCTTACAAACTAATCGACATGACGATGCTTGCCCTCTGCGGACTATCTTATTTATACACCTGAAATTTCAGGAAACAACTACCCTTTGTGCATAAGCTGGTCAAATTAGCAATATTTAACGTTTTTGAATGCAAATTGACGATGCAATTTGGTTGCTTCAATCGATAACGAGTTGCTGACTGATAGCGTCAAGCCGGTCTCCACCATGTACGCGGTAGTATTGCGGACGAACGCCCACTACGCGAAAACCCATTGCTGCATAAAGCACACCTGCAGGATTGTCCTTGCGCATCTCAAGAAACATGCGCTGCACCTTGCGCAAGCGCGCCTGTTCGATGCAATGTTCAAGCAGCTTGCGTCCAAAGCCGCGACTGCGAAATTCAGGTGAAATCGCAAACAGCAGCAATTCTTCTTCGTCCAACATACTGCGCGAAAGTGTGAAACCCACCGTCGCTATTTGATCATTTGGTGACAACGATCCGTCTGAATTAAGAAGACAATATTGCGTCGCCGGCTGAAGTAGCGCGTCTGAAACTTGGCGGCGGCTCCATGCTTCACCGAATTGCGCCGGAAATGCGCATTCCATCACGCTCATGATCCGATCAAGATCATCTTGCATGGCAGGCGCGGCATCCATCATTGAGGCGAGCGCGAGTTCATGGGCGGCTTAACGCGCGGCAGCTGCGCATCGGGCGCGCGGCCATAGGCCGGAAGTGGATCAGGGCTGAATGCGGCAAGCGGCATTGCGGAAATCGCGCGAGCATCGGGCCAAAGCGGCAGCGCTTGGCAATCGCCGCGCAGCGCGGCAAGTGTTTCAGCCTGACTGCCGGCGACCAGTGGCGCGCGTGATGCCGCCGCGGCGGTGGCTGGCGAGCGCGAAGCTGGCGTTTCACAGGCCGTGCCAGCGGCGTCAAACGCCTGGCAAAACCATTCGCCATGACCGCCAGTGATGGCGACATCGACTGCTTTTCCGGGATATTGGGCGCGCGCCATTGCGGCGATCAAAGCCATGGTGGAATAACCATCGACCTGTGCGCCCCACGCCAGCGCCAGCGCGCGGGCGGCGGCAAGGCCAACCCGGATGCCAGTAAAGCTGCCGGGCCCGGCGTTTACCGCGATCCGATCGGCCCGACCATTTCCGGGGAGCGCCTGGATCATGGGGATCA
>JBBRXQ010000580.1:0-1355 GCA_038238515.1 Sphingomonadales bacterium
CCCGCAGCCGACACGAGGTTCAATTTCCTGACGGGCAAGCAGCTGTATGAACGCTGCGTCGATACAGCGCAGATCAGCGGAAGCTATTGCTTTGCCTATGTTGCCGGCGTCCATGATTTGGCACGATCGTATGAAACATGGCTGAATGTGCGGGAGTTTTGCCTTCCCGCGGGCACCACCCAAGGCGAATTGCGCGACGCGTTCCTTGCTTTTGCGCGGCGGCGACCAGCCGATCTTGACGGACAGGCTGCCTCGATCGTGCTGGCAGCCATTAAAGAGCGCTATCGCTGCGTGGTTGGCCGTTAGGGCGATAATGTTAGATCCGCGAAGCTGCGGGGGTCCACGTTTGGTAAGTTCGCCCCTTCATCGAATCAATCACGCCGGAAAATGTGGCGGCAATGGCGATCAAAATCTCGAGCAAAATCGAAAAAGGCGCCACGCGGGCCATGCCTAGCGCCACGATGCTAATGGCGAGCGCAGCACCCACCACGAGCGCAAGATACTGCTGCTCAATCAGCAACGCGGCGGCAGCGCTGAGCACAGCCATGGTAAGTGGAACAAGCCCGAACCAGCGCATGAGCTTGTGTGAGATGTATTTGTATTGATCTGCTTGGCTAAGTGTACGGCCGATCGCGGAGCGCAAATGCAAATGGGTGTTAAACGCGCGGCAAGCGATCCGTCGCTTGCGGCGAAACTCGTCAGTTGTAGAGGTTGCGTTCTTTTCAAACGCAATCACGTCGCTGGCAAAAATGAGGCGCTTCCCCCCAAGCAAGACTGACATCGAGACTGTCATATCATCCAGAAGATGCGGCGGCACAGGCGGATAAAGCGAGCGGCGAACGGCGAAAATCGATCCATCTGCCCCCATGATCGAGCCACAACGCGATTCCAGCGCCTTGATATGTTCTTCAAGTCGCCAGTACAGGCCGCCGGTGCGCGCGGTCGCGCTTGCATCGTCATTGGTATAGTGCAGCGAGCCAGCGATCCCGCCAATGGCGGGATCTGCAAAGTAGCGCCGCAATGCAGGGATGCTAGCAGGATCAAGAATAACGTTAGCATCGGTGAACACGCAGACTTCGCCGCGCGCCGATGCCACCATTCTGGCCATCCCGGTCGCTTTGCCCGTCCGCTCCCCGGCTGCCACAACGGTCAAGACGTCGCTCTGCGCCTGAAGCAATTCTAGGGTCCGGTCGCTAGACAGATCGCAGTATGCAATGATCTCAACATCGGGGTAAGCCGCCTTGATCGCACGGATATTGGCCAGCTTTTCGGGCAGTGACTGTTCTTCATTATAAGCTGAAAATACGAGCGTCAGTGAAGGTTCGAGGGCATTAGGATCAAGCGTGATCGGCCGC
>JBBRXQ010000581.1:0-1353 GCA_038238515.1 Sphingomonadales bacterium
ATCTGCGGCACGGTCATCGCGCCGGGTGCGCGCTCGAGCATTTCGGCGCGGCGCGGGCCGCCCATCGTAATGTCGTATTCTTCATAAGCTGCGCCTTTGCTTTCGAGCAGACGCTTGGCCCGCGTGCAATATGAGCAGCCCCACTTGGTATAGATCTCAATGGCTGGCGCAAGCGCTGCCGCATCGCTGGTGTGCTCTTGTGTCATCAAGCCCTCTTGAAAAGCCGTTTGGCTAACACACATGGGTTTTCGTGTCATGCGCCGCAAGCGGGCGTGGCCGTTAAGCCCCCGAAAGAACGCCGATCACCGGGTTCTGGAGGGACACTGCAGATTGCTCATTTAAGAGGATATTGCCATGAACCATCTCGATTTTACCCCCTATCGCCGCACCACCGTTGGCTTTGAACGCCTGTTCGATCTGCTCGAACGCCAAGCCCGCGCGCAAGCCGGCGATAACTATCCCCCGTTCAATATTGAGCGGCGGGGCGAAGACACTTTCCGTATCACGCTGGCCGTTGCCGGCTTCAAGTCAGCCGATCTCGATATCACCGCGCAGCAAAATCTGCTGGTGATCAAAGGCAACCGGACTGAGGCAGAGGACAAACATTTCCTCCATCTGGGCATCGCTAACCGCGCATTCGAGCGGCGCTTCGAACTCGCCGATTTCGTGCGGGTCGAGAATGCTGATCTTGCCGATGGCCTGCTAATCATCGATCTGCTGCGCGAAGTGCCTGAAGCGATGAAGCCCAAAAAAGTGCTAATCGGCGGCCAGGCTCCGTTGACTGTGGTTGAGGGTCAAGCCTCTGCTGCTGCTTAAGCCAGCGTTGTTCTGACGCAAAGATGAGGGGGCGGACCGCAAAGTTCGCCCCTTTTTTTGCACAATTGCCTCGCGCGCCCCCGCTTGATCGTATGCACAATCAGCGATGCAAGCCGCAAAGAAACAAACCTAGTTCAATGACCGAGCCTGACTATGCACAGGCCGATTGGCGAGCCGTATCGGACAACCCCGAATTGACGCAGGAGGATATCGCCAAAGCGGTCCCTTTTGCACTGTTGTTTCCCAAGCTTGCGGCCACATTCCGGTCGCGCGGAACCCAAAAGGCACCGACCAAAGTTAGCACTACGCTTCGGCTTTAGCCCGAAGTTCTCAATCATCTCCGCGCGACTGGCAAAGGCTGGCAGGCGCGGATCGATCAGGTGCTCAAGGAATGGGTAACGTCGCACTGACGCGCGGCGCGCAGAACTAAACCAGCCGCGCCTGTTTCAATGCGGCAGCGATGAACCCCTTGAACAAAGGATGCGGCTCAAACGGGCGGCTTTTGAGTTCGGGGTGAAACTGCACCCCGATAAACCA
>JBBRXQ010000582.1:0-1292 GCA_038238515.1 Sphingomonadales bacterium
AACAATCACGCCGGGGGCGTCGCCGGTCTCGAGCATTTTTTCGAGCACCTGCTTGGCGATCGAGCCTGAGATCGTGCCGCTGCTGATCAGCGCGAGCAATTCGCCGCCCGCATCGGCGCCGACCGGGCTGTTGTCCAGCGTGCGGCCCAGCTTGTTAAGCGCGCCAAACAGTTCGGAGGTGAGCCAGTTGGCGGCCTGCTTGGCCACGTCGGCCTCGGGCTTGTTCGCCCGCGCGGCGGTAGCGGTGAGCAGGTGCTCAAACCAGCGCGCGGTGTCCACTTCCGCCGTCAGCACGCCCGCATTGTAAGATGAAAGGCCCAGCGTAGTTTCATAGCGGCGGCGCTTGGCATCGGGCAGTTCGGGCAAGCTGGCGCGGCATTCATCGAGGAACGACTGCTCAAGCTCGATCGGCAGTAGATCGGGATCGGGGAAGTAGCGATAATCGTGCGCGTCTTCCTTGCTGCGCATCGATCTGGTAGTGCCGGTGTCGGCATCAAACAGGCGCGTTTCCTGCACGATCTTGCCGCCCGCCTCCAGCACATCAACCTGGCGGCTGGCCTCCACTTCCACCGTCTGCATCACAAAGCGAACCGAGTTGACGTTCTTGGTTTCGGTGCGCGTGCCCAGTTCCGCGCCGGGGCGGCGGACCGAGACGTTGACATCGGCGCGCATGCTGCCCTGATCCATATTGCCGTCGCAAGAGCCAACATAACGCAGGATCGTGCGCAACTTGGCGAGATAGGCCCCGGCCTCGGCGGGGCTGCGCAGATCGGGGCGGCTGACGATTTCCATCAGTGCCACGCCCGAACGGTTCAAATCTACATAGGACATCGTGGGATGCTGATCGTGCATCAGCTTGCCCGCGTCCTGTTCCACATGGATGCGCTCCACCCCGATGGTCTTGGTGACATCCGGGTGCTTGTCATCTGGTGTTATCTCGATCGCGCCCTCGCCAACGATGGGGTGATAAAGCTGGCTGATCTGATAGCCCTGCGGCAGATCGGCATAGAAGTAGTTCTTCCGGTCAAACCGCGACCAGGTGTTGATCTGCGCATTGATCGCCATGCCGGTGCGCACCGCCTGACGGATGCATTCGCGATTGGGCACAGGCAACATGCCCGGCATCGCCGCATCGACAAGGCTGACCTGCGCATTGGGCTCCGCCCCAAACGTGGTCGAAGAGCCGGAAAACAGCTTGGCGTGCGTGGTAATCTGCGCGTGGACTTCAAGGCCGATAACGACCTCCCATTCGCCCGTTGCGCCGTGGATGCGGAAATCGCTCATCTTACCAC
>JBBRXQ010000583.1:0-1292 GCA_038238515.1 Sphingomonadales bacterium
CCACCCGCGAGCGCCGCTTTGGCGGACGTTGATCCCATCGAAATAGAAACGCCCCTTGCGGCACAATCTGATCTCCCGGTGCGGGTTGCATCGGCCGCCGTGATGCTGGTCATCGCAGGGTTAGCGTTTTGGTTTGGCGGATTGGTGTTGCAGGGATTTATCGCGCTGGTCGGCTTTGGTGTTTTTGCCGAGTATGTTGGGCTTGCCGCCAAAATTGCGCCCGATCCCGCGCGGATGGCAGGGGCAGTGGTTGTGGGCGCGTTTTATGTGGGCTGGGCGACACTTGCGCTCAGTTTGATGCCGGTGCCGCTGCTCGTTGCGGCGGTTGGTTTGGTCATTTTTACCGATGTTGGGGCCTATTTCGCAGGCCGTGCCATTGGCGGGCCGAAGATCGCTCCTCGAATTAGTCCATCCAAGACCTGGTCGGGGCTTGCAGGCGGGATGCTGGCGGCGGCGATCTGGACGTCGTTATTTGTGCTGTTCATCAGCTATCTGGTCTCGGCGATCTCTCCCAATGGCCCTACATTGGGCGATACTGTCGCAAACTCTCGCATTGGGATAGCGGCGCTGATCGGAGCAGGGCTGGCCATCGCGGCGCAGGCCGGTGATTTTTACGAAAGCTGGCTGAAGCGCCGCGCCGGAGTCAAAGATAGCTCGCGGCTTATTCCAGGCCATGGCGGACTGTTCGACAGGTTCGACGGCTTGCTTCCGGTGGCCATTATTGTTGGCACCGCATGGGCCGCAACAGGAGCTTCGCCGATATGAGCCGCACGCTAACCTTGCTGGGCGCAACCGGATCGGTGGGTACATCGACGCTCGATCTGGTGCGCCGCAATCGCGATGCGTTTCGCGTGATTGCGCTCACCGCCAATTGTCAGGCGGCCGAGTTGGCGGGGTTGGCGCGTGAATTTGGAGCCGAGCTGGCGGTTGTCGCCGATGAGAGCTGCCTGCCCGCCTTGCGCGATGCGCTGGCGGGATCGGGCATCGCGGCGGCGGGCGGCGCGGCAGCGCTGATTGAGGCGGCGGCGCGCGGGGCTGATATCACCGTCGCTGCCATCGTTGGCTGCGCGGGCCTTGCGCCCACAATGGCGGCCATTGAATGCGGCAAAGCGATTGCGCTGGCTAATAAGGAAGCGCTGGTTTCTGCAGGCGATGTGATGACCGCGGCGGTCGCCCGCTCTGGCGCAACTTTGCTGCCGGTCGATAGCGAGCACAATGCGATTTTTCAGTGCCTTGCGGGCAACAATCCGGCCGATGTGAGCATGATTACGCTCACTGCCAGCGGTGGGCCG
>JBBRXQ010000584.1:0-1253 GCA_038238515.1 Sphingomonadales bacterium
ATCTTCCGCGCCGCCCCAAGTGCCCACGCGGACCCACTTTTCCTTTTCCAAGTCTTTGTAATGCGTGAAGAAGTGCTCGATCTGCTGAAGCACGATATCGGGCAGATCTTCCTTTTCCTTGACGTCGGAATAGTAAGGAAAGGTTGAGTCGACAGGGACGCAGATGAGCTTTTCATCCCCGCCGTGTTCATCCTCAAGATTGAGCACAGCGATCGGCCGGGCGCGCACAACCGAACCGGGTACGAACGGCGAACGCGCGATCACCAGCGCATCGAGCGGATCGCCATCGGGCGAAAGCGTGTGCGGCACAAAGCCATAATTGGCCGGATAGCGCATCGGCGTGTGCAAAATGCGATCCACGAACAGCGCGCCTGAGGCCTTATCGAATTCATACTTGACCGGTTCACCGCCCATTGGAACTTCGATCACGACGTTCAAGCTGTGAGGCGGGTTCTCGCCTGTGGGAATCATGTCGATGCGCATGGTATGCCTTGGGTTAGGCCCGCCGGGCCAGGGAGGTAGCGCCAAGCCTCTAACGCGGCGTTTGACGCGCTGCAACCGGGCTTGTTGCTTAAGCCATTACATCCCACCGATCGCATTGATTGTAAACGCGATCACCCCGATGTTGAAGACAAACGCAGCAAGCGAATGAAGCGTGACGATGCGGCGGATCGAACGAGACGTGATCGCAACGTCTGAGGTTTGGAAGGTCATCCCAAGCGTGAATGCGAAGTAAGCAAAATCGAGATAGTCAGGCGTTGGCGTGGCGGGAAAATCGAGCCCGCCGATGTCTTTTCCCGGCTTGCCGTCCGCACGGTAATACTCATGCGCGTAATGCAGGGCATAGACCGTGTTCGCAAAGAGCCAGGTGAGCATCAGGGTAGTGACCAGCTTCACCAACGCCGCGCCCGACCCCGCCTTGGCAGCGGGCAGTTCACCGGTGATCGCGGCCATGATCACGATGGTAAGCGCGGTGGTGAGCAAGAGTACTATTCCGCGATTGGCGTCGTTTTCTGCTGAATGACGACGCAGCGAGGATGCCTCGCTATCGCGCAGCAGCGGGATGAGCGAGAGCAGGAACGCTCCAGCAGCAAAATCAAATCCGAGCGCCAGTGCATCAGCCAGCCGCGCAATTCCCGCTGCGCCGCTAGAAAAAGCAACCATCGCGGCGAAACCACCAACAGCTAACGCCAGAAACATCACGAAGCGGGGCGGGGCCAGCCGATTGCCAAGCCGCAAGCCCACTCGTCCCG
>JBBRXQ010000585.1:0-1223 GCA_038238515.1 Sphingomonadales bacterium
ATGCGCGCGTTTAGGCGGCGACAGGTGCAGCCTGACGAACGCTCTCATCGACATGGGCGGCGAATTCTTCGAAGTTATCGATGAATTTGCGCACGAGTTCGCCCGCAGTCACGTCATAAGCATCGCCATCGGCCCAGGCCCCGCGCGGATCGAGCAGTTTGCTGTCTACGCCCGGCACGGCGACCGGAACTTCAAAGCCGAAGTTGGGGTCCTCGCGGAATTCGGCATTGTTCAAGCTGCTATCGAGTGCCGCATTCAGCAGCGCGCGGGTGGCCTTGATTGGCATGCGCTTGATGCCTTCCATTGTCGCCTTGCCGCCTGACCAGCCAGTGTTGACCAGCCAGCACTTCACCCCGCCCTTGGCGATCCGTTCCTTGAGCAGATTGCCATAGACCGAAGGATGGCGCGGCATGAAAGGCGCGCCGAAGCAGGTGCTGAAGGTAGCTTCAGGTTCGGTGACGCCGATCTCAGTGCCCGCAACGCGCGCGGTATAGCCTGATAGGAAGTGATACATCGCCTGATCGGGGGTGAGCCGCGCGATTGGGGGCAACACGCCGTAAGCATCCGCAGTGAGGAAGATCAGGTTGGCCGGGACCGGGCCGAGGTTATGCTCGCTAGCGTTCGGAATGAAATCAATTGGGTAAGATCCTCGGCTGTTTTCCGCAAGGCTGGCATCGTCAAAATCCAGCATGCGCGTAACCGGGTCGATCACCACGTTTTCAAGAATGGTACCAAAACGCTTGGTTGTGGCGAAAATTTCGGGCTCTGCCTCTGGCGAAAGGCGGATCATCTTTGCGTAGCAGCCGCCTTCAAAGTTAAACACTGCGGAGTCAGACCAACCGTGCTCGTCATCGCCGATCAACGTGCGGCTTGCATCGGCTGAAAGCGTGGTCTTGCCAGTACCTGAAAGTCCGAAAAACACCGCTGTGTGGCCATCTGCACCGATATTAGCCGAGCAATGCATCGGCATCACGCCCTTCATCGGCAACAGGTAATTGAGAATTCCGAACACCGACTTCTTCATTTCGCCCGCATAAGCGGTGCCGCCAATCAGGATCAGCTTCTCGGTAAAGTTTACTGCAACCACCGTCTCGCTATTGCAGCCATGGCGCTCAGGAGTCGCGCGGAAACTGGGGAGATCGATGATCGTGTATTCGGGCACAAAATCGGTGAGCTCGGCCGGGGTTGGGCGAACCAGCAGCGTGCGTACAAACAGGTTGTGC
>JBBRXQ010000586.1:0-1221 GCA_038238515.1 Sphingomonadales bacterium
CTCTACACGCCTGATTTCAAGCGGCTGCGCGGCGATTACCGCGCTGAGCAACCGTTTATCGATCTGATGCGCGGTGCTCCGGGGCGCAGCGGTCTTGACCGCGCGCAATATGCCGACCTGAAGTTTTATCTGCCCGGCGATATTTTGACCAAAGTGGACCGCACAAGCATGTCGGTTGGCCTCGAAGCGCGCGAGCCGCTTCTCGATCACCGGCTTATCGAATTTGGCGCGCGGCTGCCCGAGCGGCTGCGCGTTCGCGGGATGACTGGCAAGTGGCTGATGAAGGAAACGATGCGGCGCTATTTGCCCGAAGATATCCTGTTCCGGCCCAAGATGGGCTTTGTCACTCCGATCGCGGCATGGCTGCGCGGTCCGCTGGCAGACGAAGCACGCGGCTTTGCTCGGGGGGGAGGGGCACTTGGCGGCGCATTGGGGCGCACCGGCTGGTTTGATGCGGCGCGAATTGCGGCGCTGGCTGAAGCGCACATTGCGGGTTCATCGGACCACAGCCGTCTGCTCTGGCAGTTACTGATGCTCGATCGCAGCTTGCAAAATCTGGCATAATTTGCGTGGTTTGCTTGGTTAACGAAGATGACCAAGGTAAGGTGATGGTAACCATTGCTGACTAGATCGGGAGGGTAACCAGGAATTCTCCAGTTCATGCGCCACTTCGTTCGATCCCCGATCGGAATATCTTTGCTGCTCAGCCTCGCTTTGTGGTTGACCGGCGATGGCAACGATTTTGTGGGCCATGTCTACTGGAATGTGGCGCACAAGGCCTATGACCAAGAAGCTCCGCGATCGATCGTGCTCGTTACCGTCGATGATGTCGCGGATTTCGATAATAATGTTGCGGCGCGGCTTCTCGGCGTTGTTCGCAAACAAATGCCCAAAGAAGTGTTTTTCGATCGGGAGGTATCCAACAGCCTCGATCAGCGCGGCGACGGCAATCTCGCACGCGCGATTGATTCATTCGGACGTGATCTCACGCTGGTCGTGCGGGGCCAGAAGTTGGATGATTTTGAACGCGAGAACTTCAAGCTACCGCCAGCAGCGATCCAAGGTGACGCGCGGATCGCGCTCTCGGCATGGAATTCAAATTTCTTGGGTTACATCGAATCGGCCCCTTACCAAGTCAAACTCGGCGACATGGTTTATCCTACTCTCAGTGCCGAGTTAGCAGGCGTCGGGCCGGGAGTGCAAAAGCTCTATTTTCCAGAC
>JBBRXQ010000587.1:0-1206 GCA_038238515.1 Sphingomonadales bacterium
AATACTACCGCGTACATGGTGGAGACCGGCTTGACGCTATCAGTCAGCAACTCATTATCGATTGAAACAACCAAATTGCATCGTCAATTTGCATTAAAAAACGTTAAATATTGCTAATTGGACCAGCTTATGCACAAAAGGTAGTTGTTTCCTGAAATTTCAGGTTTATAACTAAGACAGTCCGCAGAGAGCAAACATCGTCATATCGATTAGTTTGTTAGCTGATGGTCTCAATTAAAAAAGAAGGTCGATACGATATGAGTGAAATTGAAAACGATATGCGCGAAACGCTGATCACATTGGCGGCTGATATCGTCGCTGCACATGTCAGCAATAATAGTGTTGCCGTCAGCGATCTGCCAGTCCTGATCTCGAATGTTTACACAGCGCTTGCTGGTTTGAGCCCAAATCAGCCGGTTGCTGAGCCTCTTCCTGAACCAGCAGTCTCGATCCGGTCTTCGATTAAGAACGACCATATCGTGTGCCTTGAAGATGGCAAGAAGCTCAAGATGCTGAAGCGTCACTTGATGACGCGTTACAACATGACCCCCGATCAGTATCGCACACGCTGGAATCTTCCTTCCGATTATCCAATGGTCGCACCGGCTTATGCTGAAAAGCGCCGTGAGCTTGCCAAGAAGATCGGCCTTGGTCGCAAGCCTGCGCCAAAGCGCGGTCGTCCGCCTAAAGCGGCTGCTTGATTGCGCCAGCAGGGCTGGCCGGATGTTCCAGCCACTTTGAATAAAATGAAAAAGGCCCGGCCACTGTGCCGGGCCTTTTTCATTACAAACCCTTTTCATGCCGGGCCCTATTCAAACTCTGCATCGCTCAGGTCGCATTAAAAACCGGGCATCAAACGCCGCGTACCGAAATCCAAGCAGTTGAAGATTTTGCGCAGGGGTTTATGGTCATCCTTGAAATTGTTGAGAGTGGCTATCTGTGCAGCAACCGATCGATATTGAGGCGCTCTGCGCCGAACGCGGCCTTCGGATCACCGATCAGCGGCGTGTCATTGCCAGGGTGCTGTCGGAAAGCGACGATCATCCCGACGTTGAAAAGCTGCATGAGCGCGCATCCGCACGCGATCCGCGCATTTCGATTGCCACAGTTTACCGCACCGTGCGCTTGTTTGAAGAAGCCGGTATCCTTGATCGCCACGATTTTGGCGATGGCCGCTCGCGCTATGAGGCCACGCCTGAGGCCCAT
>JBBRXQ010000588.1:0-1178 GCA_038238515.1 Sphingomonadales bacterium
ATTGGGGCGTTGCAGCATCTCGAACCAGTTATTGTCGATCAGGATGCGCTTGCCATAGGGCGGATATGTGGGGGTCACTTTATCAAGCAGCGGTGAATCTTCGCCTAGCTTTGAGCGCAGGTAGCGCACCATATATTCGCGGTGCCGCGCGTTTTTGGCATTTATTGACTTGCCGCCATCGTCCCAGTTTGGATCGACCTTTAGCGAGGCATGGAGCCCATCAGCAAAGGCCCAGAACAGCTGGAATCGGTACCAGCGCGCAAAAAATGGAATGTGCGCCAGCGCCCATTTCATCCCATCGGATACTTCGGCGAAGTAATTCGGATTAGGCACGACCCAGTGCGGAGAACGCTGAAAGATTATCAACTTTTCGGCACCGGGCGCGATGGTCGGCCCGACTTGCTGGCCCGAGGCGCCAGTGCCAATCATCGCCACACGCTTGCCGTGCCAATCGAAATCGTTGTCCCACTGCGCGGTGTGCAGTGCTGTGCCGGCGAAGCTTTCGCGCCCGGCAATGTCTGGCAGCTTTGGCCGGTTAAGAACGCCAACCGCCGAAATGACCGCCTTTGCCTTGATCTGCTCTTGAATCCCGCCCGCCCGGCGCAAGGTTAGGGTCCAGTCGCTATCGGTATCTGACCAGATCGCCGAGACCACTTCGGTGCCGAACTGGATATGATCGCGAATGGCATAGTGATCGGCGGCGCGCTCAAAATACGCCCACAGTTCATCGCGCTTAGCGAAAAAGTGCGACCAATCGTGATTGGGAAAAAACGAATAGGAATAGAAATGGTTGGGGGTATCGACGCCGCAGCCAGGATAAAAATTCTCGTACCAGCTGCCGCCCACCGCCGGGTTTTTCTCAATCACCGTGAACGGCAGTCCAGCCTCTTTGAGCCGGATCGCGGCGCAAACGCCAGACATGCCGCCGCCGATGATCACCACTGGGAACAGTTCCAAGCGGGCAGGCTCTGGCAGCGAATGCCAGACCATGCCGTGCGGGTCGGGCTCGGACAGATCGAGATCCTCGCGCATCATCGCGGTGTAATCCTCGGACACATCCTCGCCCGCCGCCGTGCTCAGCATCGCACGCAATGCCTCACCCTCTGGCATCGGTGGCAACGGCCTTTTCCCATCGGCGTGTTCAATCAGAATTCCCGCCAGCCGATCGCGTATTTCTG
>JBBRXQ010000589.1:0-1165 GCA_038238515.1 Sphingomonadales bacterium
AACCGGAAAAACGGTTCAAAGAAACCGAGGCAGCTCCCTAGGGAGTCAAGGATGTCGCGGACGTTGATCTTGATTGGACTGCTCTTGATAGCAGTTGGTCTTTTGTGGCCTTGGATCGGATGGCTTGCTTGGTCATCTGCCAGGCGACATCGTCGTCGAGCGCAAAAACTTCACTCTTTATGTCCCGATCGCGACAGGGCTCCTGATCAGCGTGGTGCTGACGCTGTTGCTCTGGCTCGTCAAGTGGTGATGTAATGGGGTCAGCGTGAGGCTCGGTATAGCCTGCCACTGGCGGCTCTCTTTGTCTTCAGACGCCTGAAGAAGTTGAGCTGGCATTGTTCCTCAATGTCTGTTTTCGAGCGCATGAGATGGGTGACGTGCATCGCCGCGCCGATTTTGTTGGCGGACGTAGGTGATTATCGCTTCAGGGTGTTCGGTCTTGACCTTAAGCGCGGCGATGAGCGCATCATCGGCGTCCACCGCGATGCGGTCCGTCTTTCCTTTCAGTTTAAGCCCGACGGTAAATTGCACCGGCCCGCCTCCCTTATGCAATACTTTGGGGCAGACGTTCGTCGATGTCCAGCCCATGCGTAGCCAAAGAGTCGGGATGTGAAAACGCGCGCAGTTGAATGCGTTTTCATAGCCACCATTCACCTTCATAGCCACCATTCACCGCGGCGCCCGTGCCGGGCTTTCTAAGTCTGAACCGATCGCACCGGCGGTCAGCTCGCCCTATGCTTAAGGGCGAGAACCAGCTTCAATTCGTCCCCACTCCAGTAACTTGGCGGTGGCGCTGGTGAGCGAATTCACAGCGCTCTGCACAAATCCGAAAGCCCCGTTGGTTGCCGGGCTTGGCTGGTTCGGCGGTGTTGCTGCCTGGGGATCGCCGATCGGTGCCGGATCGGTGTTGGATGGGCTCACGGGCATCGCCTTAGCCTTGTTCGCAATCTCGCGAGGCTGGCCATGACGGCCCGGATCTCTTGCCGCGGTGGGCTTTAGCGGCTTCGCCACGCGGCCCACCGCTTTCGCCCTCGGAGCCTTGGCGGACGCTGGGGATTGTGGCCCTGGCAGCGCCTCATTGATATTTGCTTGGATATTTGCTTGGATATTTGCTTGCGGGGGCGTGCCGATAGGGAGAAGGGCGCCATCCGGCCGGACCAGATCC
>JBBRXQ010000590.1:0-1160 GCA_038238515.1 Sphingomonadales bacterium
ATCGACGAAGCGGAAGACAATGCCGAGCGATGTGACTAGCACATAAATCGCCACAGCAAGCTGAAAGGGCACTACCGATTCAGTAGGACGCGCCATCGGCAGCAGGTAGGAGGCGATCCGGTAGGTCGCGACCAAAAGAACCGGTGTCCAACCCGCTATCATGAAGAAAACCGCCTGGCTGCCACAGCGCCAGGCATCAATTAACGCTGCAACCATCAGCAAGACTGTAAATGCCGAAACGATATAGTTGATCAGCACGCTATATGGCTGAAGCGCCGCTAGCGGCAGCGTTGGAATCACCGCCGCGAGCAAAATAATTGGCGCAGCTAGTTTTAGCAGTGCGCGCATGCGCGGGGATTGGCGATCAGCCTCAATAAATGTGACCAACAGCATCAAAGAGCATGCCACTGCAGTCATAACAGAAATCGTGCTCACGCAGTTTTCGACATAACTATCTAGATCGACAAGCAAGTGGATAAAGCCTGTGGCGATCAAAGCCTGCGCCAGCAGGCAGAAAATGACCCCGACATTCCACAATACGAAGGGTCGTCGCAGAACAGTAAAGAACGCCAAGTTGAGCAGCAATGGAGCAATCAACATGCCGCAGATCAGCGCCATCGCCACCATTTCGCCATTGCTCCAACCGGTCCCTTCCGGTTTGGAATCCAGCCATGCGTGGCTGGCGATGGTTTTGATCCATGGCCTATCGATGCGCACGATCACGAGCTTGGCCGCAGCAGGCGTAGCGGGAAGCGTTACGACCATGAACGGTCCGCCCGTGATATGCCGCGCAGCGGATCGATCAAAGCGCTGGCTGCTCACCGCGCCATACGAATCAACCACCCAAATTGTCATCGAGGCAAACGGGCCAGCTTGAGTTACAAAACTTAGCGCGGGCGCGCTGTCTGTCGCAGGATCGAGTCGGTAGCGCAGAAAAATGCTATCCGGACTCACGTCAAAGCGCGAAGAGTCGCAGATCCAGCGCCTTTCACTGCGTCGCAGTTCAGCGTAGCTCCCGTTCATCGCAGCGCTAGCGTGGCATGTCTGGGCGGCGGCAATCGGACGGGCAAGCGCCTGCGACGGCAGGATGCCAACCAGCATCGCTAGCAGGCCGGTCAACAGCGCCTTTTGCCATCTGGGTTTCATCAGGGCAGATTAGG
>JBBRXQ010000591.1:0-1085 GCA_038238515.1 Sphingomonadales bacterium
CCGGTATGAGACTCAAAGTAAATATTGCGGCAAACATGCTGTCCGGTGTCAGCCGTCGAGCCGTTGACTACACTGTTGGTGATCAGCAGGCAGCCTTGGGCACCTGTCTTGCTAATCCCATCAATTGTATTCGACGATGTCGAATTGCATCCAACTGCGATCTGATCGATCGTAAAACGAGCGCAACCATCAAGCACAACGCCGGTGCCCCAGCAATTGACAAACAACGCATTCCGAATTGAGCTCTCGGTCCAAGAGCCTACTGTTCCCGCGCGAAAGCGAACACCATATTGTGTAAAGCACGAGTTGGTGCCGCTGCTACTAATATAATCCACGCGGTTAACATGAATATTTTCGCCGAAGGTGGTCTGATTGTTGCTCGCATCTAGCAAACCGGCGTAAACATCGAGCGCGTTGACGTCCTCCATCGACCAAAAGCGCCAAGCATCGAGAAAAACGCACCATTGAAGCTGGGCATTGCCGTCAAATCGCAGCCTGCGAATTCCGCCGCCTTGCCCGCGATTGCCGGTTTGGCTCCAGCTGAAAAAGTACGGATGCTGTGATCCTGCGGGAAGTCCGCTCAGGTCGGTGCGCAAGACTGTTGCACGGCCTTCGCCCTCAATCATCACGTTTTCATAGGGCACTGAAATCGTGGTAAGCCCCGAAGATCCCGCCGCAAACTTAAAGCGGTAATAACCGGCAGGGACAAACAGCACGCCGCCACCATTCGGGTTGAAGGCTCCGGTGCCGACGAAATCAACCGCGTTCTGTAAAGCACGGGTATTGTCCGCGCTAAGTGGGCTTACATCGAACCACGCCGCGCTTATCGCGCCGCTGAAGACCCGCTTCCATCGGCCGGTACCAGAAGTTGGGGCTAAAATTGTACCAATGTTATCAACCGAAGTGGTATCGTTGGCATCCCAGCGCCATGTGCCGCCACCTTTTGTGTTGCCCACACTCGAAACGCTTGCGGTGGTTACCAAGTCGCCATCGCGGAATATTCCTGTGGCGGCGGCGCGCAAGGCCGCAATGGTCGCATATCCCTTCGATAGCCCAAGCGCGTCCTGAACCGTACCACCCCCCGC
>JBBRXQ010000592.1:0-1024 GCA_038238515.1 Sphingomonadales bacterium
TGACGCTGCCGCTGTCGCTCCTGGTCAGCGGTGGCGCGGCAGTGCTGCTCGGCATCATCACGGTGCGGCTGTCCGGCCATTATCTGCCGCTCGGCACCATCGCCTGGGGCATCGGGCTGTTTTATCTGTTCAGCAAGCTCGAATTTTTGGGGCGTAACGACGGCATCTCGGCTATTCCGCCGCTGAGCATCGGTTCGTTCAGGATGCTCGATCCCGGGACGATCTATTTTGCGATCTGGATCGCTGTGCTTGTCAGCGCGCTCCTCACCATGAACCTGCTGGATTCCCGCACCGGGCGCGCCATCCGCGCGCTGCGGCGCGGGCATATCGCGGCCGAAGCATTTGGTGTGCAGACCGCGCGCGCGAAACTGCTGGTTTTCATTTATGCGGCGGTGCTGGCCGGACTATCCGGCTGGCTCTACGCCCACTTCCAGCGCGCCGCCACCCCCACGCCGTTCGGCGCGCAGGCCGGCATCGAATATCTCTTTGTCGCCGTGGTAGGCGGCGCCGGTTATGTGTGGGGTGGCGTGCTCGGCGCCGCCATCGTCGTGGTGCTGAAGGAAATCCTGCAAAGCTACCTTCCTTACATTTTCAGCGGCCAGGGCCAGCTCGAAATCATCGTGTTCGGCATCATGCTGGTGGCGTTGCTGCATCTGGCTCCCAGCGGTATGTGGCCGTGGCTGATGGCGCGGCTGCCGCTCGAAATCAAACGCAAGCGTCCCGATACTTCACTGACTCTGCCTGCGCGCGAGCGGCCCGCGCCGAATTCCGGCGCCCTGCTGCAACTGGACAATGCGCGCAAGCAATTCGGCGGCGTCATCGCCGTCAACGATGTCAGTTTCGGCGTCGGCGCACGCGAGATTGTTGCGCTGATCGGTCCCAATGGCGCAGGCAAGAGCACGACCTTCAATCTGATCACGGGGGTGCTTGCGTCATCCGGCGGTTCGATCTCGCTGCTCGGCAAGAACATCGACAATGCACCGCCGCAAGAGGTGGCAAAGCTTGGCGTGGCGCGCACCTTCCA
>JBBRXQ010000593.1:0-1015 GCA_038238515.1 Sphingomonadales bacterium
ATCGCCGGCAAGGGTCTTGCCCGGCGCGATGAACTCTATCCGCTGATCGCCAGTCTGATCCGCGCCGAACGCACCCACAGGCAAGCCCGCTCGATCAGCTACCGCATCGCTGGCGCCAAATTCCCGGTCCTCAAAGATCTCGACAAGTTCGTCTTCGCCGATACGCCGGTCGATGAAGGACTAGTGCGTGAACTCGGCTCCGGCGGCTTCCTCGACGCCAAGCGCAACGCGATCTTCATCGGCGGCACGGGCACTGGCAAAACCCATCTATGCATCGCCGTGGCATCGGCGGTCATTCGCGCTCGCGCCAGAGGGCGCTTCTTCAATCTGGTCGACCTCGTCAATCAATTGGAGCAGGAGAAGGCCGCCGGTCGCAGCGGCCGACTGTCCGAGAAGCTGCTGCGCTATGATCTCATCGTCATCGACGAACTCGGCTATCTGCCGTTTAGCCAGCCTGGCGGGCAGTTGCTGTTCCACCTGATCAGCAAACTTTACGAAAACACTTCGCTGCTGATCACCACCAATCTCGCCTTCGCAGATTGGCCGCAAGTGTTCGGCGACGCGAAAATGACAACCGCCATGCTTGATCGGCTAACCCACCACTGCGACATCATCGAGACCGGCAACGACAGCTGGCGCTTCAAGAACCGCGCATAACCTTCCGCTCGCCACTCGCAGCCCGCCAAGACCGGCTCTGCTCCGCTACGTGAGGCTCCGCCACGCCGGTCTTGGCTCCGTCAAAGGGGGGTCGTTCTTGGAAGCGAAAAGGGGTCGCACTTGGATGCGATTTGACACACTATTTGAGGCTATGCGCCATGATGTGACCGTACCGCTGTTCGTTGAAGTTGATGCAATCTTCAATCTCGCTTGCCCCGCCTCACCTATTCATTATCAGTTTGACCCGGTCGCCACGACAAAGGTAAGTGTGCATGGTGCGATCAACATGCTTGGTCTCGCCAAGCGCCTGAAATGCCGCATTCTGCAGGCTTCGACCAGTGAGGTATACGGCGACCCA